>JBNJLU010000300.1:0-3073 GCA_050591185.1 Candidatus Nitrosocosmicus sp. | reverse complement strand
TAGTATGATTGTCCTTTTTATCCTTCCACTTCTGCTGGATACAGGTCACACTTTAGCAGTGATCATAACAAGCTATAATTCTATCGAATTTTGGGATAGGCTCTAAGTATAATTGGGGTGATTAAACATAATTATTCAGGAATTACCTTAAAATGGTATATTCCAAATAGGGTGCCATAGGTTTGCATCTTTTTCGCATGGCAAATCATCCTTGATTTGAGCCATTATTTTTAACTCTTGCTCATAATTTCTTTTTTTGCCAGAACCAGTCACCACGCCTTTAGATGAAGATAATTGAATAAATGGATAGAATTTGTCATATTTATAATTGTATATCAGATATTGATTTGTGTTATTATCTGTGGTAAATATGTTATTATTTAAAAATGCATTCTTGCTAACTCCATAACCACTAGTTAATTCAAATACTGCTGCCAATAACTGTCTTGAGAATCCCTTTTCATGGACAATATCTCCAATTGCATTTAATGCAACTACTATTTCCTCAATTGCCTTTCCCTCCAATATGAACCAAAGATAACCATAATCATCAATTGCTGATCGACAGGTCAATTCCCAACCCATCTTTTGCTTATCAGATATATTTGCAATAACATTATCGATATATTGCTTCATATCAGTGAATTTAGGTATATTCATATTTTTAACCAATATTCCACACTTGCCTGTACTTTTTAGCCCTAAAGAATCATCTAATTTAATATAAGACTTAAATAATGAGGATATTGCCTGGTTATCAATGAAGGAATTGTCGATCTGGTTGTTATATTTATGGCCATTATTCTCCCCTTCTTTTCTTAAAAAACTAAAAAATCCCATTACTAAAGTTATTATTTAAATTGATATATGCTTTTTATTTATCCATCTATCCAATCAATTAGTGGCTTAACAAACTGCTAACATAGTGATCTATAGAATACAAGTCAAAGTAAAGTGATTTGAGACTGCAAGACATTGACTGAGAATACAATTAAATCTAATTTTAAACTATGAGAATGAAATCTGGATTTATCGCCATAATTATATAAAAAACCCACTCATAAATAACAAATCATGCCGTAAAGGTAAGTTACAGACTACATTGTAATAGGCGATAGAGGAAGGAGAAGCAGAAGAAGTAAACCGAAAGCGAACACCATTGCCAACAATAATACAACCATTACCAAATAATTATATTACTATTGATAACATAACTTCATGATTTAGTTTTCTCTATAGTTATCAGGGTATTTAGTTTTCTATCCATATTAACAATTTCAAAATTGGCCATCTCAATATATTTTATTATGTAATACATATCATATATTGCAAACTAAAATTTTTGCATGCAATATGCATATTTTGGACGCTATCAACAGAGTGTATGCACGCTTTCAATTATTAATTTTATGTTACTAATTTTAGTATCTATTTGAGTCCGCATTTAGAATCAAGCCATTAAATTATTCTTGAAACTTAATGTTTTCCATATAATTATTGTTAGTTATGTCTTTAACAACCTGCAATAAGTTTTCTAAGGGTGAGTTTATGATTAGTTTGACATTACAATTCGCAGATTCCATAGTCTTTCTTTCACGCTCGCAGATATTATTTATTGCTAGCCCCCCTATTAGAATAGGGATATTATAATGCATGTCTATATTTTTTGCCAATCTGCTTGCAGACATTATGTTATCCAACAGGGTTACTGATATCAATATCAAAGAAGGGTTAGTATCTTTTATGTAATTTATTACCGAATCGGTTGGAACAGAAGGCGATATATTAAACACATTAAACCCCTTTTCTAAAAGGACAGACTCGATAATGTTACAGGCGATATTGTGGAGCTCATCATCAGGGGTGCATATTACAACATCATCTGTTTTGTTGGTCTGTTTATATGGTTCGGTTATTTTATGAATTGCTTTATTCGCTGTGTTACTGCAAATGTGCTCTGTGCCTACTTCAAGTTTATTGTGTTGCCATAGTGTTCCTACCTCATACATTACCTGTTTTAACACATCATCATAAAATTTTGCTAGGCTTGTTTGTTCTTTGTATTTCGCTGCGACCTTGAGTATTTTTTCCACTTCGCCATTCTTTAAATTCTCAAATACCTGTTTTTTTGTTTTCTCAGTTATTAACAATTTTTTTTTCTGCTCTTTGGCAGATGCTGCCAAAATAGACAATACCTTTGGGTTATTTCTATATTCTATGGGTACATCATCAATTGTAAAATCAGAGGCTTTTCCGAGATATTTCACCGTTTGCTGTTGCGATGTTTTTCTTGTTGAATCCCACTGGCTTTTTACAATATAGAAATAGTCAAAGCCCTTTACTTTTTTCACCCGTACAAAAACCATGATCTTTTTTCTTTACGGAATATTGATTGGTGCTAAATATATATCCAAAGTGCCAAATTAAAAGATCCACTATTATTGACCTTTAAAACATTATGTATCAGTAATAAAAACTATGAAATTTTATTTTATTTTTTCAATAGAAAAATAATTTTTGAATAAATTGACATAATGGTAATACCAAATATTCTGATACGGGCCTATCTCAATTCTTAATTAATTGTTGATTTAATTATTCAATGATACCCCCACACATGACACAAAGGTCACACAGAGAAAAAAAGGATGCTAACTTGATTCCAGTTTTTGCTTTACTGTTTGGGCGGCTTGTTGGATGCCTTACCTTATTTTGTCTTCTGCCTGGCTTCCTGAAAGGAAATTGGCAATCTTGCCTGTTGTTGGCAATTCATAGTCTATGGTGTGGCTGACCCTTGTGGAACTGTCTCCGTTGCTTTGAAACTCTTGTGTGCTTTCCCATTTTTGGAACGGACCCTCTGTTTGCCTTGTGACCAATCGCCTGTTTTGTTCCTTTTGGACAACCTCTAAAAGCATTTCATCCCTTTTACCCATGTATTCACCAGTTACCTTCATTTCAGAGCCCGCCTCACTTTGTTAGCCAGACACGTTTTCCGATTCCTTTACAATGTCACGAGGCCATGACTTCTTGATGTTGTCTGGTTTTGTGTAGTATTCAAAAACTCTGTCTACCG
>JBNJLU010000299.1:0-3078 GCA_050591185.1 Candidatus Nitrosocosmicus sp. | reverse complement strand
ATTGCCATTTGATCCCGAAATAGAAAAAACAAAAGATGGAAGAATAGTTGTAAACGAGTATTGCCAAGTCAACGACCATTCAGAAATTTTTTGTATTGGCGATATTGGTGCGATAAAAGGTCCTTCAGGAGAGATAAAAGATCCCACACTAGGAAAAATAGCTATAAGTCAAGCGATATATCTGTCAGAGATTATACCCGAATACCTGTATGGCAAAAAGCCTCAAGAGAAATTCAACTACCAACCACGTATTACTATACTGCCAATGGGATCGAATGAATACATAGGAACATTAGATGACCATTTAATTAAAGGAAATATGGCAAAAATGCTCAAAGAATTTAAGCATGAATCCTACAGAAAAGAAATTACATCGGACAAAACAATCATCAATAACATTTTGTACAAAGACGATCCTTTAGCAAATATGTTATTAGGAATAGCAATTGACTTTGCTAATTACGATGAAAATGAAGGCATTTAATAATGATGATAAAGAGAAAACTAAAATATAGTAGTACAATTAATCAATGGATTAGCATTTGAAATGGCATTTATTTTGAAGTAAAAGAAATTTAAAATAATTATCTGCATATTTTGAATGGGATACCCAAAGTAATTGTACAGATATCTCACTTTTTCCATGTGCACTAATTATGACATACCCATAAAAGAAGAAAAAACCCTGAAGATACAATGCATGATTTAACTTTGTTTATTGGTTTATCAGAAAAAAAGACACATAATGCTTGTATAGGCTGTCAAAAGAAATCCCCATGCGACAAGATGCTTCAATCAAAGAAAAACAAGAGATATCGCCAATATCCGGGTAAGGAGGTGGTGTCAGATGCATTAGGAAAAACTCAAAATGAAATGATGCTGAAAGACATGGCTTTGAATTGCCATAGCTCATAGGCCAACTAGATTCCTGGAACAAACCAATGAAATTTAAATTACACATGTCTATTGCAGAAAATTTACCTTCAATTTTGTATTAGACATGGCATATTCTACCTATAACTACAGATGGAAAAGTTTTTGATATATACAACAAAATGATGCGAGTTCCAAAATTTGAATATACACCTAAATTCTCTACATGATAGCTTATAGTGATTATAAAAATATCCATGGCAAATACTGCATCACCTTACTACCATTGTTGTACATTTCGCATTTGCAATAACATCTGATGCCACACTGCCTATCAAAAATTTCTTTATCTTGGAGTTTCCTGCTCCTACCACAATCAAATCCGCATTTTCCTTTTGAGAATATTCCAAAATTGCTTTTTCTGATCTTTGGGTAGAATTAAAAATTTCAGTTCTCAAAAGAACCCCCATATCTTGTGCTTTTTTGAGCGTTTTTGTTAGACAAATCCTTTACCTTCTCTATTTCTTAACGATATAACAGATGGTTTAACTTTTCTTTACTTTGGATTACATAAGAGATATTCAACACATTCAATACAGTTAATGCGATTATTTTTGAGTTGTATTCCTTGCAATACCTATTGTCTGATATGCAGTCCTAGTAGAGTATTGAGCCCACAATACATGCCAGAATCATTGAGAATCCTACTTCCAGCATAACAAAATCTGCATCCATCTATAAATAAAGAAATGCTAATTATATAATTATAAAATCAATAATTTTTTTTCCAATATGTTTAAGTAGACCAAATAATTTATTTATCGCATTATTTATTCTCATTCAAATATCAATAAACAAATGCAAAATAAGTTCATTGTATTAATGTTAATAATAGGATTATTTGACATAATTATCAGCATTAAGCTATGGGATCGGTACAAAGGTACATACAGTTGAGTTACTGTACAATTTTATCAAAAATACAAATATTAGAAAATAATTTAGAAACAATGGCTATGCTGCTATAGACATGACATTAATTATTCTAGAAACAGACAACATAATTTTTTATAATACATTAATTAAAATAAAATAGGTATTTTATAATTGGATATAAAAAAAATTCTTGTTCCATATGATAGTTCTCAATTTTCTGACAAATCTTTGGCTTACGCTGTTGAATTGGCGAAAACAATTTTTCTAGGTAATGGAAACAAGCAAATTATAGAAATTATATTATTACATATCATCCAGGAACTACCAATTTCCAAATCCCTTTTTGATAAACCTGTTCGTAATCAAGATGGTAACGTGGTATCTTTAAGCCAACATGCTATGATAATATATACCGAGATGAGAGAAAACATAGGAAGAAGTTTAGAGGAAAAAAAGGAGATGTATAAAACAATAGACGGAATTAAAATAATTTCGGTTATCCTAAATGGTAGTCCGTCAAACCAAGTTGTAGATTATGCCGATAACAATGGTGTTGACTTAATAGTGATAGGAAGCAAAGGACTACAAGGGTTATCAAAAGTCATTAAAGGATTAGGTAGCGTATCAAGAAACGTATCAGAAAGAGTTTCTTGCCCCATCTTGATCGTAAGGTAATATGCCATTGTTGATGTTAACCTAACCATGAGTTGATGGATACTGATCGTCTTCAGTAGATTTTGCGGAACCGCCAATATATTCTATATCTTGGTCTTTAGCAATCAATTCTTCTAAATCCTCCAAATACATTCTTTTTGCTTTGAAGCGTAAAGTCATTTCATCTTTTTCCATAGGAAGCATATTGAATTTATTATAGAGGTTTTCCTTCTTTTCTTCCAAATTTACATCATTATTTTTATATTTTATTTCAACAGTAGTACTTCCTACCCAATCAGATTTTTGAGTTTCCAGTCTCAGAATATCTAAAATCAGAGTCTTTTCAACCTTTGGAAAATATTGCGTTAACTTGCTTACAAGATCTCTGTAACTATTCAGTAGTTCATCAGAATTTACGGTATTAAACCTTGCCTTTGGATTTTCATCCGCCACAAAAAACAATGTGATTGGATATTTTTATATTTTTATATATAATATCTTAATAAATCTGATAATTAGTTGTTACACTTACACACATAGGTGACATTATAGCTTACAGACATGGGTTACACTTCTGCTGTTGTAAGGAAGTGAATCCATATAGAAATCAAAAGT
>JBNJLU010000298.1:0-3080 GCA_050591185.1 Candidatus Nitrosocosmicus sp. | reverse complement strand
TTAAAACGCAAAACAAACCCATCATACTCTTTTTTTGACAAATCAACGTATTTTTTGAATTGTCTATAGCCTTCATCTTTAACAATCCCTTTTTTTAAAATCTTCCTTCCGGAAGGAGTTTTCAAGAGATTGACTTTGTTAAAGGTAAAATCATCTTTGTTACTGCTCATAAATAATAACCCTATGTTCAGAAAAACAAAGACATGCAAAAACAAATGAGAAAGGTAAAAGAAGAGTCAGCTGTGTGTGTCCATTTGTGTTATCGTGATGACATGGCAATTCGCTCTTGCTCATTTTTCTTCTTTATGGCATAGCTGTTCATATCGCTATTTGAAGCCAAGATAATCTCTTTTGCCAATACCTCTTCAATTGAGTGAGGATTTGAATATGTCGAAATTCGCACACCTTCGGCTATAAACCTCAAAGCAAGATCAACTCTTCGCAAAGGCGATACATCCACAGAAACGTGGTACACGGTGCCACCATAAACTATGCGGGTTGTGTCTTCATTTGGCGCCACATTTTCTATTGCGCGGACCAACAATTCTACAGGGTTTTTGCCTGTTTCCAAATATATGATATCAAGGGCAGCTTTTATAAAATTGATAATCCTGGCTTTCTTCCCACCCATCCTACCGGTATTTTTGGCATATCTTTTACCAAAGTGCATCAATTTGTTTGCTAGACGTTCAATAATGTGAACTTCAGATTTTTTCAATCGCTGGTGCTCATGTCGACCGAAGGTTATGGGAATGGTCATAAAAGGTTTTACAAGAATAACATTTTTCAGACCCTCATCGGCAATTTCTATTTCACTTGTATCCCATTTATTAAATAGCAATACATTGGTTTGTTGTTTTCCACTCATTTATTATCGCCTTGGTTTTTCTTTTCTGCCCAGAACTAATTGGTTAAGAGAAACGCCGTTAACCTTGAAAACTTGCCATCTAACTCCAGGGATATCACCCATAGCACCACCCATTGAACCCCCAATGCCTTCGAGAATTACTTCATCATGCTCATCAACAAAATTTAACGCACCGTCTCGAGGAAGAAAAGCTGTTATAGACTTTCCGTTTTTAATTAGTTGAACACGAACACATTTTCTAACTGCAGAATTAGGCTGTTTTGATTCAATACCTACTTTCTCCAACACAATACCCCTTGCTTGTGGGGAGCCTTCGAATGGATTGGCTTTTTTGTCAAGCACAAGCATTCTTCTCTTATAATAGTGATTGGACCATCTTTGGCGTTTTCGTTTGGCCTTTAAAACTCTACCTGAAAATAATCCTAACGGAGATTTACTCAATGTATATCACATATTCTCACTTTTAATTAATTGTTCCGGACTTAAAATTAAAACATTTGTTATGTTAAAATATCTCTTTGCCAGAATTCTGGCTTTATCAACATTTCTTCCATCCTTCCCAACTATAATCCCCTTTTTCTTCATGTCCACTACAACAATAGCGTTTTTTGTACCATCCAGTCGTTCACTAATCTTAACATTTTGTATGATATCAGAATTAAAAACATTTTTAATAAAATTGACAGGGTTTTCAGAATACTCAACTAATTCGATTTTTTTTGGAATCACATTTTGTAATTGTTTAATATTTGAGCCACCTTTACCTATTGCCATTCCCATCTGACCTTTGTGGACAACAAAAATAACCCGGTCCACCTTATCATCAATTATGCAATCTCTGGCTACTGCAGTAGTAACCGTCTGAAATAAAGATAAGAAACTAAACTCATCAGGTGTTAACTTAATTTTCTCGCTCAAAACCCATACACCATTTATAATATAAGAGACTCTTTCAAGTATAAATAAGTCTCTTTTCATTGTTCCAGTTTAGGCTCATAATTCAAAATGCAAGGTATGTTGTATTAGACCGTTATGTCATATACAGGCCAAAACAAACAAACAGAACGCAAAAAATATTGGCCATTGTTTACTACAGTTATCGATAAAGTATTAATGAAATGAAAGGAAAGGAAAAGTTAGGATTGTTTTGTTGATGTTAACTCAAAATAGATTTAACATCTTCTTCAGAGACATTTTTTAATGACACTATGCTTGTCCTATAACTCAAACCGCATAAACGGCCAAGCAAAGTAGAATTACCCGGAAAGATATACAGAGAGATATTGCTTTCCTCAGATAACTTTCGCACCCTTTCTAAAGAATCAACTGGAAGAGAAGTTGATGTCAAAATAAGATTGGTTCCCTTTATGTACTGAAACACCTCTTTTGTGCCTGTTCTTATTTTGTCATTTGTTACAGAATCTTTTAGGACTTTTCTTAGTTTTTTTTCATTCATTTGTAATCTACCCCTATTATTCCTTGACACTCATATATAGATCAATCATTCCGGTACCGACAGGCACAGTTGCTCCGACGATTACGTTTTCTGTAACACCTCTCAATGGCTCTATCTGCCCTTCAAGTGAAGCCTTTGCAATGGTGGGAACTGTAATCTCAAATGCAGCTCTTGCCAATACAGATGTTTTTGTTCCGGCAATTCCGTGTCGCCCAATTTGTTGTAGATAGCCTTTCGATGTCATTAAATCCGCAACCAACATGATATGTCTTATATCAACCTCTAACCCTTGCTCTTCCAAAGTGTTTGTTATTTCCTTAACGAGGGCAGTCCTGGCGGCTTCTATACCGAGGGTTTGCCAAATTTCAAAAACATTATTTGTGACAATTCTAGACAAATCAACACCCTCAACTAAAATTACTTTAGCAAGGTTAGAGCCCGAAGTTTGGATTACCCATTCATCATTTTGTTTCACAATAGTAACTCTTTCAATGTCAGGAACACCCTTAACTCGGCCATTCAATAGCTTATTTCTTAATGTAAGTAAAGTTTGAGCATCTGGCTCCTCTGACATCGAAATCCGTATTACAAAACTGTTTTCATCTACAGAAATATCATATCTTTTCTTGGAACTTTTTAATACTTCCTGTATTTCGCTCATATTGGTTCCCCTATCAGTTATTTTTTTCTCAGAGAAATTAAAGGTCAAAACACCGCTATAATCGGTATCCACCTTACTGACCAAATCAGAAATCC
>JBNJLU010000297.1:0-3107 GCA_050591185.1 Candidatus Nitrosocosmicus sp. | reverse complement strand
CTTCCTATGAAAATGCAGATGTAAGCATATGCAAACCCCGCCCAAATCAAGGCGGGATTCACAAAACCTAACCTTGCATGCTGAGGCACAGGGCTCTCAGCATATTCTTCTTTTTCGACCATTTTTATACAATTATTATAATCATTTGCTTATTTATAAATAATAATCATTAAATTTTAATAAAATAATATAAATCCTATATTAAAGTAATTATGATATATCATAATTTTCACTTTTTATGATACATGCTAACGGTTTTATTATGTGTGGTATTGGACTTCCACTGAAACGATCCTAGTTAATGGGTTCCAATGGTTGGCTTTTGAGGAAGTGGTGCTCAAATCTATGCTTTATTTGTGACGTGTTAATGCCGTAAATGGCAACTGTTATCCTATTGCATAACGCTGTTATTGCATTTCATAAAATCTGCAAATAACTTAAATTGGGCGTATGCATGTGTGAATACACAAAGCAACATACCATGGATTAAAAAGATCAAAAAAAAGAGCGGTGGTGGAGATGAGAATGAGTTGATTTGTTTGACTTAGGTCATAAACTGCAACAATGTGCGTGTTACCATGTCAGTTTTGCCACCAGTTCTTTTTTGGGCCCGCCACTAAATGTTTCTTGTTATGGAATCATCAAGTATCTTTGGATAACTAACAATGATGTTGTGATATGGATTTTGAGACTGTTACAATAACTTGTCACAATCCCATTGTTGAAAAAGAAGGGTTAGAGCAAGGCACATAACATTGAACTCAATCAGTGTCTTTTGCCTATGCATAAACCAACATATGCATCATTATGCGGATGCTGATGATTGTTTTGATTTTACGTTTTCTGCCTGTTCCTGCACTTCCCTGGCCAAATCCATCTTCATTTTATCTAGCCTACGCATAATGTCTTTATTGTGCAAACTTATAATTTGACAGGCCAAGATGGCTGCGTTTCTAGCCCCGTTAACTGACACAGTGGCAACAGGGACTCCGCCAGGCATCTGCAGCATTGAAAGAATTGAATCCAACCCGTCAAGCAAAGGCGATCTCAAAGGCACCGCAATCACAGGCAGTGTTGTGAACGCTGCTATCATTCCAGGCAAATGCGCCGCACCGCTTGCGGTTGCTATGATTACCTCAATACCCTTGTTTCTTGCGTTCTTTGCGTACGCTATCATTTGGTCAGGATCTCTGTGGGCGGAGATTACCATTACCTCATTTGAGACCCCCAAATGCTCTAATGTTTTTGCGGCCTCGACCATGACCTCCAGATCCTTTTCGTTAGGCATCGCTATCGAAACCATGACAGTTTTTTCCATTTGTTAGTCAGTGCAAATAACCAAATATAAATAATTGAAGGTACATTGAAAAAAAAGAGTAAATGTAGCAATGGGTATGCATACGCATATACAACAGCATCAGCCAAAAAAAAAACTCTTTGGTCTCTTGCAAAACAGGGATGGAAGGAAAAGTATTTGGCTATTGATCCTCCTTTCCTTCTGTATGTCTATTGTCCATAGATCTATGTCCCAAAGTCTGAAACGGAGGGATGAAAAAAAAGATCCTGGAGATAGGGTCCAATTCATTGCAGGTTAACCAGATAAAAAAATCCGGAAGATCCTTTTTTTTCTTTATCTTTTAATCATGTCAAACCATATTGTTTTAATTATCCGACAATGTGAACTTGTTTGGGAGTTCCAAGATAATTATGATTCTTAAAAAACTATACCTTGTGCACGATGCTTTCTGATTTTATTTGCCTTTTGACTGTTGATTTTTGTTATGGTTTACTCAGTTAATGCGTGGTTTTAATACCCTGTGAATAGATAATCTCTGTATCAGCGCTATGGAGTTTTGAAAGGATTGTCGTTATTGTGCTGCAATCTTTTATAGTAAGTTAACATAGGTCTTAAAATTTGTTGAGGTTAATGCAATTTTTCTTCTGTGTAATATAATAAAAGAATCTATTTGAGATGTTAGCATTGAAAACAACCGTGTTAACTAATATTTTGAAATGTTTACAAATTTCCCCCTTTCCTTATCGTCGGTTTATTGTATGTTAGCAAATTTGTTAGCTATTTCATATTATGCTGGACCTAAGATTCCAGTTTTTTTTAACAACTTGGTTTTCCAAACCTAAAACAAGCCGAAACCTTTCAAATCATTGTGGATGGACTGAGCGGGATTAAATTCCTGGGGGTAAATGGGTTCTTTTGTTTTTAAATTTTTTGTGGCTATTTGCCATTTTTCCCCTGTACAGTCCCTGCTTCTTGTACTTGAGCATGCGCCTTGCACTCATTTAAAATGAATAAATTTCACTTTGAATCTTTTGTTATGACTTTACAGCCTAAAAATTAATTCATAATCTCTTTTCTAGATTTCAAGTAAATTTCATTATTAACATGGGAATGAAAATTTTAAAAAGATTAACCAACATAAGAGTTATAAAAAATATTTAATATTTTCAATAAAAAAGTGTGAATGATATGATTGCCTTTTGACTAATCAACTGTTTAACCATTTTTTTTTATTTGTGGGGGCATGTTGAATGCAACTCAATTACAATGCTTAAATGCCCTTTCCTTGATGTAACAAAGTATCTCTGCATATGAGATATTACATTAAATGCAAACTAAACCCTAAAGACAGGCAAAGGTTACGTGATTCACTAAAAAACGGTTCACTGGGCAGTGGCACAATTTTCCATGAGGGGATGCAAACGGCATTGAGAGAAGGGACTATTGATGGCGATGGTGTGGTGCATTTTGTTGAGGTTTGCTATTGCTTGGAGTATGGCTTGTATCTAGCCAAGACAATGACAAGAGCAAAAAGGTGGTAGTAGCCACTGTTGGAACTGCAAGGCCAGATAGAGATGAAGGTGAAGTAGGGCACAGGCAGAGTTTGTGGCTGGATAAAATTTTAAAGAATTACGATGATGTTGGCCACCATGCTAGTAACAGCGATAAACGAATAAAGAAAATTGTAGCAATGCATCACCATCTAGTATCTATACCAGACACTGGTTATACAAATGTCGTAGGTATCTCTAATGCTGGCGATGTTTTAAGAACATGCCTTGAAAATAATGTGGATCTAGTTATATGCGGT
>JBNJLU010000296.1:0-3117 GCA_050591185.1 Candidatus Nitrosocosmicus sp. | reverse complement strand
CCTCCACAATCCTTCTTCCCAAACACAATATCAAACCAAATGCTAAATCAGCGGTTGTTTCTGTTAAGGTATCTCCGGTATAGCCTATCCTTATGCCTTTTTTATTGGCTAAATGAGTGTCTATGTGCTCATAACCCGCACTAAAAGTGCTTATTATCTTCAGGTTTGGCCCTGCAGTGTCTATAATTTGTTTATCGATTTTATCCTGCAATACGCACAAAATGGCGTCTTTACCTTTTACGCCTTTAATTAACTCGTTCCTGTTTAAAGGCCTGTCTTTCTCGTTGATTATTACATTATACCTTGATCTTAGGATTTCTATTCCACTTGTAGGAATCTTTCTTGTAATCAATACTGTGGGCTTTTTCATCAATTGATGGATTTTATTCTCAACAATATTTAATTTTGATGAATCATAAAATGCCGGAAAAATGGATTATTAATTATCATAAAACAAGTCTTATTACTTTGAATGTTATAGAAATGTGACATGTTTGATCATGTTACTGATGCGTATAGCAATAGGGGAATAAATGTAAAGAAAAGCCGAAGCTCCGTTATGGGTAATTCCCCTAAAAATGATTATGAGGCGGGTCATAATCATGAACTTGATGCTTTTTTGTCAAATAACGTACTTTTCGAAAACATTATCGATTATGATAATATAAAGAAAATTTTTCTTTTTGCGATAACGTCTAATTTACCTGTCCATATTTTACTCGTTGGCCCGCCAGGCTCTGCAAAAACTTTGTTTTTAATGGAATGCATGAAACTACCCCGCTCATATTTTACTCTAGGTAGCCATAGCACAAAGGCTGGCATGATAGATTATCTATTTAAAAACAGGCCCAGAAACCTGATTATTGATGAGATTGAGTACATGCCAATTAAGGACCAAGCTGTACTATTGAGTCTAATGGAATCTGGAATATTGAGTGAAACAAAGTTTGAAAAGGTTCGGAAGTCTGCTATGAGGACCTGGGTTTTTGCATCATGCAATAACGAAAAAAAACTGTTGACACCTTTGTTGTCGAGATTTCTGGTCCTATATTTTAAAAAATATACTTATGCGGCCTTTTTAAAAATAACGGAGAACATTCTACTGAAAGACTGCAACCTTGGGCCGAAAATCTCAAATGAGATTGCTTATTTAGTATGGAATAAACTAAAATCTAGAGATATAAGAGATTGCATAAAGATAGGTAGGCTTTCAAAAAGCATTGAGGATGTGAATTTAATTGTGAATGCTTTAAAACAAAACAAAAATAATAGTGGCGATTTGTCCGACAGTTGAAAAATTTCTTTAAATTAAATTGAAAGTAAAAAAAAATATAAAGACAAAATGTGTAGTAGAACCACACCCGAAATTGAGAATTTTTATCTGTGGTCCAACACTCTATGAAAAGTGCCACATAGGCCATGCTCGAATCTTTATATTCTTTAATTTTTTAATCAATTTCCATAGATTTGTTGGAGACTCACCTGTCGCTATATTACAGCTAACTGATATTGACCATAAAATCTATCAAAAGAGCAGCAACAGCAATCACAAAACAGAAAAAATTGCCAATCTTCCTGATAAATACTTAATTTATCTTTTTAGAGATTTAGAAAATTTGCAAGTAGGCCATAATTTTATTTACAGCCGTGTTTCTGACTTTTTATCTTTAATTAAAAACGATGTTGTGGATATCCTGAGAACAAAAAGGGGATATTCTTATGCTGGGAATGTTTACTTGACAATTGAGGATCCGATTGTTGGTTCCCTTGGGCTAAAATCCGATGAAATTGATGATATGCCAATTGATATCTCTAGTGGGAAAAAGAACCAGAGGGATATACTGATATGGAACTCTGAGAATTTTTACCAATATAAAGAAACTGATTGTAGTGGCGAAAACAATGATACAATATTGACAACCGGCATTCCCGGATGGCATTTTCAGGATCATGAAATAATAAAAAATGTTTTTAGCTCCAAATATGATATCCATGGTGGAGCTAGAGAACTGTTATATCCTCATCACGAGTTCATTGATGAATTGTTTATCAAAAATAATCCAAACGATGGTAACTTGAACCAAAAAAACAATTGGGTTCATGTAGGGCTTGTAAATATTGACTCAGAAAAGATGTCTAATTCAAGTGGCAATACTGTTTCCATTTCAGATGTTTTAAAAAGATACAGTCCAAATGCGCTTAAAATCTTTTTTTTATCTAAAAAATATAAAGATGACGTCGAGTTTTCCATTGAAGGTCTTGACAGGGCTGATATAATTGACAAAATTATTGCAGAAATACTGTTAAAAAAAGAAAATAATCACCAACAATACCATTATTTAGAAAAAGACTATTTAAAGCAGTTTCTAAAGTTTATGCGTGACGATTATGACACTGAATCATCCATAAGCCTCATCTTAAGGATAATTGATAAGCATCATAATCCGGTGTTGATTGAAAATATGGTCGGAATTCTTGGTCTCAAATATTATTAAAGTTTTAAAAGAAAACGAATTTAGTTTCTGTAGTAGTTGGCATTCTGGAGTTTTAAATATCGACAACAAGTTCTTTACATTGGTTAACAAAGACTTGAATGATGATTATTTTATAAACAGAACGGTAATCATTAAAAAACTTCATTTCAATCTATATGACATAGGCGAAATCGAAAAGTTGATGCATCCGTTACTTCAACTTTCGAAAGAGGAAAAAATAACCTTTAATTTGCATATAGGCTCAGATCAGTCATTTTTGGAAGATTATTTAATATGCAAAAATTTTAACAAAATTGATGAAGTATTGGGTTTGCATTACCCCAATTACTCTGATATGCCCGTTTCAAATGTACCTGACAGTGCATTAAAACAAAACGATCAATCTTTGAAGGTTTTGGTAGTTGATAATGCTGATTTGCTGAAAAAGTGGATAGAGGTCTACTGTTTATCCTTTGATATCGATAAAAATAAAGAAATCTGGATTTATCGGATATTGCTGAAAAAATTCAATATCTTTAAGTTTATTATTGCTGAAATAGATGCCGTAGGGGGAAAAAATAAACAATTTGTAGGCTGCAGCATCCTATACTTTCATAATGATTGCATTGCTTTGTATTGTTTA
>JBNJLU010000295.1:0-3125 GCA_050591185.1 Candidatus Nitrosocosmicus sp. | reverse complement strand
CTTTATATTTATAAATTAACAAATATAAAAACAAAAGTTAATTTCCCAAATTATGGCATTATATTAAAATTTTTAATCCTACTATAAAGAGCATAAGGTATAAACCCTATTATAGAAAATTGTTGGTTATACATTAGAAGACAAATGAATCATAAAAAGTTACCAATTATAGTAATCATACCCATCACATTTTATGTTTTATCATTTATCCCATCTTTTAATGAAATCATAGCTACAGCAGCATTACCCAACATCATATTTTTGGAGGACACAAGTTCAAATCAAAATAATACAAACCCTCATAATGCAATTGTATTGTACAATGTAAATCTTATAGATGGTATTAGTAGTCATGCAAAACATAATCAAACAATAATTGTTAACGAAAGCAAGATTATAGACATTATTGATAACAAGAATATCAGCAACAATGGCAATTATTCCTATTTTTATAAAAACTTTCCAAATGCGAATCTAATTGATCTTTCAGGCAAGTATATAATACCAGGTTTATTTGATATGCATGCTCATGTAGGCAGCGTATTAAAGAACACCTTCAATAAGACATTTTCTGAAAAAATGATAAGCAATCTAATAGGTTATGGAGTTACAACAATAAGAAACCCTGCGGGGCCTACTGAGGAATCAGTAAATTTAAGAGAGAGTATATCATCCGGAAAAATCATTGGACCTCAAATATTAACTGCAGGAAGATTATTAAATTCACCACTTTTCTCAATACCTTTTGTAGAAAAGGAAATTAGTAAGGTAGAAGAGATTAGGGAAGAGGTTGATAATCAAGCAAACGCAGGTGTTGATTTTATCAAACTATATGTCGGACTTGAACCAGACTTGGTAAAAGAGGCAATAAGCATATCTCATTCTCATGGAATAAAGGTAATTGGCCATCTTTACTTGACAGGTTGGACCGATGCGGCCAATATGGATATTGATTTCTTAACCCATGGTGTTCCTGTAAATCCTCATCTATTATCGCTAGAAGATAGAAAAACCTTTGAGATAAATGGAGACAACCCTTTTGATCATGTTCTTTGGTTAGAATTGGTTGATATTGATGGTAAAGAAATAGACGAAATGATAGATTCACTGGTAAAAAACAATGTCTATGTAGATCCCACACTGAGTATCTATGAAGCCATGATAAAGGATAATCTCAAAGAGCAAAGCATTTGGTCCAAAGTATTGCAATTAACAAAAAAAATGTACGATAAGGGTGTAAAAATCCTATCCGGTACAGATATTCCAAACTTTGAACTTGTTCCAGGAAAAAGTCTTCATAATGAACTTGAATTGCTAGTAGATGCAGGTATTCCATCCTCGGAGGTGCTCAAAATTGCTACAAGAAATGGTGCAGAATCAATGGGATTGTTAAATCAAACCGGTGCAATAGAAAAAGGAAAGCAGGCAGACATTTTAGTGCTCCAATCAAATCCTATTGAAGACATTAGCAATACTCAAGATATCTCCATGGTAATTAGCGATGGTGAAATTATTGATAGAAATGAGACATTATCAAAATAGTGTTTTTACACCAAATTTCCATTCAATAAAATAAAATGAAGCCTAAAAAAAATAAAGTCGCATTAAAATGTGCAAATAAAAACAGTTTTTCTAGGCCAAGATTTATGATGTATCATCTAATTCTTTGATTCTTTTTATAATGTAATCCATATTAGAATAGTTTGAAACTCTATCTAATAGATGTTTTAGCTTTTTAAGATAAACCAGTTCTTCCTCTTTATCTTGCCTTATATAATAAAGGCTAATCAAATTAAAGTAATCAGTAGCCACCTGAAACATATCTTTTAGTTCCTCATCTATTTTCAACGCCAATTTTGCATAGTTGAGAGCTTCATCCAAATCACCCTTATCCTGATATATTTGCCCAATATTGTTATATGTTACAGCCATACTAGTTTTGTCATTTAATTCCGTCTGGATTTCAAGAGCCTTCTTAGCATAGTTGAGAGCTTCATCCAAATCACCCCTAACTTGCAATATAGTCCCAATGTTGTTATAATCTATGGCCATTCCAATTTTGTCATTTAATTCCGTCTGGATTTCAAGAGCCTTCTTAGCATAGTTGAGAGCTTCATCCAAATCACCCTTATCTTTCAATATTTGCCCAATATTGTTATAGTCTTTAGCCATGCCACCCAAATCGTTTAATTCTTCATTTTCACTTAGAGAAATCTTGGCAGAGCTGAGAGATTCATCCAATTGGCCCGTGTCTCGTATGATTTGACCTCTATTGTAATCATCTGTAGCCATCCCAATCATATCACAGACCCCATTATTTATCCATTCATTTAGTTTTAGCTCAACTACCACACCAGAAAAACCAGATAATATTTATTACATTAGCTTTCGAGGTGCATTACCATTTAACTGAAATTATAGCATCTCTATTTGCATTATATACATGTGTATGAATTTCCGGCCATTTAAGGAACAGTAAAAACATTCTCTGTCAAATATATAGCAAATTAATTACCCCGGATTTGATTTGAAATACAATCAATCACAAAGCCAACTTCAGCATTAACATTATCAAAATTGTAAATGTTTATCGACTTTTTCACAACTCCGTTTCTAATCATGATAAAGTCTTTAATAGCACTATGTCATCGGATGTATTTTATGATTTTTTTATAATTTGTTTCCCATTTGGAAATGACTTTTGACTATGTCATAAATATACCTATAATACCCTTTTAATCCTCATTAGCAACCATATGCCATCTTTTTATTTAAATCAAAAAAAACAATCCGTAATGAAGTAAATGCCAAGAGATTGTAAGGAGAGAATACAAAATAGATGATAAAGTGAACAATTGGAGAAATAGAAACTATTTCTATTATTGTTAAGTAAAAAGGATTGTGTTGTAAGTTATATACAAGTGCGAATTGGGGGGTTTATCTCCAGGGCTTTGTCATAGCACTCTATGGCCCCGGCATTGTTTCCAATAGATGACAGTGACAGCCCCTTGTTGTAGTACGCGTCGGCATTCTGCGGGTTTATCTCCAGGGCTTTGTCATAGCACTCTATGGCCTCCGGATAGTTTCCATTGACCGATAAAATGATGCCCTTGTTGTAGTACGCG
>JBNJLU010000294.1:0-3127 GCA_050591185.1 Candidatus Nitrosocosmicus sp. | reverse complement strand
TAAGTTAAAGAACTGTAAACTAAAGCATGTACAGAATTGGTTGGATCTATTTGTAGATTATCATAACAGCGAATTAAAAATGCTTAAGTGAACAGAGCCTATAATTGTCAGCTAAGGATATTATATATCTTGAATATGATCCATCTCTTTTTGTGAACGCCCACAACAGTATAAATTCAAAATATGTTGACTACAACTATTTGTAGATCGGCCTAACAGAGTTAGAAATAGTTAAGTGAACGGAGCCTATCAATAATACAAAAGAAATCTGTTCTAGTAATTTTCAGGATTTAACAATCCTTATTAGAGTCCAACGCATCTATCCTCCATTGTTTGAAGGAAAACTACAAGACAAAATAACATCTTTTAAGCAATCCATTCTATTTTATCCTGTAATATTTGCATTAGGCTCTATAGTTTTATTTATGATAACATCCAGAATAGATGAGTTATTTTATAAAAATGTGGAATTTGACAATCCTTATATCGGTTCATTGGTATTCAGTGGGGATGCTGGTGCTTCAAGAAACATGTTATCAGCTATATCTACAGGATGGGCTACAATTCTTGGGGTTGCCTTTTCAGTTACCCTCATTACGTTACAACTTTCCACTTCAAAATACACCTCTCATCTTGTGAATAGATTTGAGAATGACAAAATCAATCAAGTGACATTGGCATGGTTTGTTTCTGTTGTTTTGTATTCTCTATTGGTACTAAAAACGGTTAGAACTGGAAGTGGAGGATTGCCAGATGATGTTTTTACACCCATATTAGGCGTAAATATATCTATACTTCTTGCAGGACTAGCTCTCTTTATTTTTGTTGCATTTTTACATAACATCGCTTCTTATCTTAGACCTAACATACTTATTTCTGGAATTGTGGACCAAATTATTGATTCATTAAAGCCGTTTGAAAAGAGAAAAGAATATCACATAAAAGGAAATAAAAGCCTACACATTGACAACAACAAATCACTTGTAGAAAAGACAGCAATAATGTTTGAATTAATGTCCGATCAAAAAGGGATTTGCAGGTCTATAAACTGGGAAAAAATTTACCACTCGTTAGATGAATTTTCAAAACAAAATAATGAAAATCTCTGGATGCAGTGGTATAAAACACATGGTGATCAGATAGAGAAAGGCGATATAATGGCAGTAATCTATCCATATGACGAAAATAAACATTTGATAAAATGCAATAATAATCGTCATCATCCTCATCAACAACAGCATGATAGTAACACTCAAAAGACAATTGATATCAACAAAAATTATAATAAAGATGACAAAAATAAATCCTCCTTTAATCAAGAATTAATCTCAAGTATTGTAATAAGTAAGGATAGAGACTTATCTAATGATCCTGCTTACGGATTAGAACTTGTACGAAGTCTTGCAATCAAAGCAGCTAACCAATCAGATACGGATGTAGTTGGATCATGTATTACAGGTTTGTTTAGAATCCTTAGAAATACATTGAGATCTTCTGAACTTTTAGGCATACCTTTTACGTTAAAAGGTAAATCTGACGTTGAAGTACAATCTTCAAATAATCCTAACAATTCTACTACTACCACTCCGCATTCCGCTAAAATCACCCTCACAATAATAAACCCCAAAGAGACAAAACTTAGCGATACCATCTATTTTGAATTATCTCAAATTTTAGAGAAATCTGCATCTAACAATCAGGTTACAGTCATAAAATATTTTATCAACGACTTTATCGCTTTAAGCAGGTTCTTACTTGAGGTTAACAGACTTGATGAATTTCGCAGAATAACAAAATGGTGTGCTGAGCAACTTGAAATATCTATGAAACCATTTCAAAAGCAATTTCAGGGACAAATGATAGTTGATCTTTTAAATTTCAAGAAAGAGTTGATAATGACGTATCCAAAAATGGCAGATATTTATGAAAATGATATGAAAGTTATATTAACAAACGAACTTGAGAATCATGTCAATAAGAGTATTGGTAGATAAAAATAATTATACTTACCTTCATGTTTTAGTACCCTCATGTAGGTACTAGCCCGATAGTCTAAGGATTGATGTTTTGGTCTTGTGAACTTGATCCACATCATGTCGTGTTACTGATAGGCACTAGTCTTACTTTCTATACAAATGAGGTGCTTTAATATATTATCACCGACACCTCCACCTCATATTGGTAGTTTAATCTATTTCTTCTTCTTTATGTATAGTTTAGATCTTATACTCAAAGAATAGTAATGAGATGTGTATATGAGTATGCTTAAACTTATAGGATTTATACCAAAGAAGATGTGGTTTGTTTATGTATTCACAACTACGGATGAAATTACCTTTCTTTTCCAATGCAGTACCTGTGTTGTTCTGTCCTCAAATTTAAGTCGTAAAATCGGGTCTTATAACTAGATAGTTATTCTCAAGCAGTGATCTTCAACCAACCAGTCTATAAACACCCACCAGTAACTTATTTTCTTATTGACATATCGGCAGTAGGATGTGACATGTTGCCAGACTGTATGTAGGTAGGGTTATTTTTTCTATTAAAGAAAAGTAGTATTCCCTATGCTTGAGAATTTGTAATAGTATACGATTCAATTTGACATTTCTGGATGCGTTCATTTGACGTACAGATTCAGTAGACTAGATGGATTTTGTCATTATAAACGAAATAATGTTGAGCCAAAATATGATCATGCTATAAATACTATCATGGATAAATTAAGTTACAAACTGGTCTCATATGAATTTGTTTAGTATTTGGTATTTCTACTTGACCAAGTTTTAGTTTATGATATTTATATATCTTATATTTGATTGGCAAAAAAGGATATATGTATATCAAGGTTTTTATTAAATAAAGTTACAAAGGAATACTAAAATAATACTGTCTTGTAGTGCAGTATTAATTGCATTCGCATTAATTTTAGATCCATTGGCAGCTTCTGACGACGCATTTGCAAAAAATAAGAAACACGTTGACAAGAGCAATAAAGCAAGTCAAATTATTAGCCAATCACAATATAACAACCAAAAAAGGACTCATATACTATGTTTGTGGATTTATAAATTTTAACAATAGTAAGAATTACATTGGTGTGGACTGTCGTTTGTAGGCCATTTATGCC
>JBNJLU010000293.1:0-3146 GCA_050591185.1 Candidatus Nitrosocosmicus sp. | reverse complement strand
CGAAAGATATTTTGTTGTTCCATCCGGTGTGATTGTATAGCTATGGACTGCTCCAGCGTTTACTCTGAAGGGTCTTGGGGATGTAAAGGAAGAACCGACAGATTCATTATGTACAAGAAACAAAAAATTTGATTTATTCCCAATTAGCATACCTTCACCTTCACAAAGCATTGAGACAGTATCGATACAAACTCTTTCGCCAATACCGATGTCTTTAATCTCCAGTATTTTTGCTGGAGCAATGTTAAATGAAAATTTTCTGATAATATGCTGTATCTTTGATACCTCGTCCTCATCATCAGATTCAATAATTATGCCATCTACACCTAATTCTAAAACAGAGAATAATGTTTCTACTTCTTCAATAGACTTTGCTAACGCGAATATTTCTGTATTTGTTCCTTGAAGAGTTGCTATTATGTTCTCTAATGGGATAATTTTCCAGTCCTCTACATCAATAATTACAAAATTAGCTCCTTTTTCAGATATTGCTTTTATTTCCTTTACATCTTTATTGCTTTTTACTTTTTTATAGACTCCAAATTGTTTTTTTATAAATGTCCTATTTTTGTTCTCTTGTTCTCTAATATTAGATGTGAGTTCTGTTTCATTATCTTTATAATTGTTATCAATGCTTTTTAGATAATTTAAAGAACGATTTTCTAATTCTTCAGCATTATCTAACACAACATAATTGGCCTTGTCTGATGGATAAATAATACTCAAGTTAAGGCCATTTTGAAGATATTCAGAATATTCAGAAGGATTGATATACAAAAGGTCAATTTTATCTTTGACTTTATCAATAAATTTAAGAGTGTTTTCTTTTGAAGTATTTGGTTTATTTGAGGGTTTCAGAATAATTTTTTTTTGTTTTCTATTTTCTTTCAAATTCATATAACACTTCCTCTAATTTTTTGTTTTCAATAATAATTTCATAAAGCGCTTTTATTGTTTTATTTGGATCAGAATTTTGAAATATATTCCTTCCAAACGTAACTCCTATAGCACCTGCTTGAATTGCACCATGGCACATTTCCAAGGTATCTCGATTGGTTTTGGATTTTGGCCCACCAGCTATAACTATTGGGACCGGACAACTTTTTACTATGTCTTTGAAGGTATCAACATTACCCGTATAGACAGTTTTCACTATATCAGCTCCGGCTTCAGCACCTATTCTTGATGCATGGGCAATAGCAGTTGCATCATTTGGATTCTTGATATTTTCTCCTCTGGGATACATCATTGCGATCAATGGCATATTCCATTCATTGCATTCATCAGCAATCAATCCTAGAGTATACAACATCATTGGTTCCTCACTTGATCCAATATTAATATGTAAAGAAACCGCATCAGCACCCAATCTAACAGATTCCTTAACAGATCCCAGTAGAACTTTTTTGTTAGGGTCAGGACCCAATGATGTGCTAGCAGACATATGTGCAATGATTCCTATTTTTAGTGGTCTCGGTAAAGTTTTAATTATTCCCTTATTGATAAGAATGCAACTTAAACCAGAGTTTTCAGTATCATAAATAAACCGGTGAATATCTTTAATGCCTTCTAATGGCCCGCTACTTATTCCATGATCCATTGGAATGCATATCATTTTTCCATTGTTTAGAATTCTACTTAGTCGGACATCTTTTCCAAGGACCATAATAAAAGGAAAATTATAAACCTATTTAAAAGTGATATGTTTTTAATTGATTGGGATATCCGTATAAGACACACCCGAATTATGATTGGTTTAAATTACATATTGGGGGAAATGAGAATTTATGCTCATTTTTACTAATTAGATTTAGTACATAATTGAGCCTACTATCTGGTATATGGGGGAACATCTTTTTTGATAACGAATAATCAAAATCATCGTCATTTTGTTTATTAATAAATGATAAAATAGAATCCAAATCGTCAAATGAGAGACCAATTTCACTTTCGGTTTCCTGGTTTTTCCACAATCTAGCGCTGCTCTTTTTAGAAATTATTTGATGAGGGATGTTTAAGAACTTGGCATATTCTTTTAACTGGGTCTTGTAAAGATCCCCTATTGGAAACAAATCGGATGCCCCATCACCGAATTTTGTAAAATAACCTAATGCTAATTCTGATTTATCTGCAGTTCCTAAAACAAACCTATTCATTAAGTTTGCATAATAGTAGAGTATACACATTCGAGTACGTGACATTAAATTACCTTTAACTAAATTGTTATCCGTTTCTTCTAGGATATCCAAAAATTGATTTTTAATATTGTTGATATAAATTAATTTATAGTCTATTTTTAAAGTTGAGCAAACTTCTAGGGCGTCGTCTATGTCTTGTTGGGGTGTAATTTCTTTATCGGGCAATATTAATCCCAAAACCTTTTCCTTTCCCAAAGAATTGGACGCACAATAAGCTGTTACCGAGGAGTCTATTCCACCAGATAATCCTAATACCACCCCATTAACACTTCCTATCTGAACCTGATTTTTGATAAAAGCATTAATAGAGTTGTTAATCAAATTAAAATCATCCATTAATACGAAAAATAGGTAATGATAAGATAATATTAAATTTGTTGATATAGAATTTATATTTAAAGCAAATTAAGGGTAAAATAGACATTATAAGGATAACAATAACGGTTTAACCAAAAAATCTCCATGGATAGAATCGCTTTAATATTGAAACCAGATAATAGAAATATATTCGATGGATACACGGAATATTGGTTTAAGAAATATCGAAGTTGCAGATACGAAGATATGCTCAATTGACGGTGAAAACGGTAAGCTTATCTACAGAGGTTATGACATTCTGGATCTAGCCAATCACTCAACTTATGAAGAAACTGCGTATCTTTTATTATTTGGAGAGTTGCCAAATACGGAGGAACTGAATGAATTTAACAAAAAACTAACAGAATCAAGAAAGATTCCATATTCCATAATAAAGAATATGAAAAATAAGCCTGTTAATGCCCATCCTATGGATATTTTACAGTCATCTGTTTTAGAATTAGCTGATTATGATTTTTACCGATCAGATGAGGGAAAAGAAGCCAACATAACCAGAGCAATTTCTCTTATTGCCAAAATACCTACAATCGTGGCAGCATGGGATAGGATAAGAAACAATTTGGAGGCAAT
>JBNJLU010000292.1:0-3150 GCA_050591185.1 Candidatus Nitrosocosmicus sp. | reverse complement strand
GCTGCCGTTTTCGGTTGCCAAAATTGGTTGTGTAAACAAAGCACCAACAGATGCAAATGCCAAAATTGCTGCCATGAGGTATATTTTATTATTCATTCAGATAAGATAATCAAATTATAATATATATGAAAAACTAATGTATGTATACATTTGAAGATCACGGCATATCAAATATAAATTACTAATAACTAAATCAATAATAACAATTTTAGATAATTGTTATAAGAACTATGGCCATTGTGTTTTAACAAGCATTTCAAATCCCAAGATCCATATTGCCCGTTTTACCATTGTTTGTATGTTTTACATTTTTACATTAATAGTATTTTCCAAGATAAGCCAAAAGCCAACATAATAAGGATGAATTGTACAATATCAATGCCAATAAAGAGATCAAACATATTTACATCAGCATGGCAAAAATTGAGGACAATCATCCACTGGGTTTAAAGAACAATGGCATGTTATTATTTTAGATCCATGGTTGATTATTATGTCTTAATGTGAAAGTTTTATGATTATCACATACATCGGAAAAATAGCCATTTATAATACAAATATAACGCTAATCAACTACAAAAAATTTTTAGCGGAGGCTGTTTGAGCCATTGTTTTTAATGCAAACATTATAACTAAGAAATTGTAAAGCAATTCCACCATATTTTTTTTTTGGAAACTAGTTAATCAATAACATGAAGACTGTTAATAATTACCAAAACGGTAAGAAATAACATGATCTTGTTTGATAATAACCTAATCCTCGACTATATTCATTTAAAGAATATAATCAATTAATCACTGTGCTGCAATTTTTTTATAGATGGTCCATTGGATTCTAGGAAATTGTAAAGCAATTCCATATGTTTGATTTCAGATTTATCATATTGTTTAACAATTCAAGTCTTTGAGCATAACTTACCCAAACCTTTTAACATTTGTAGATGCCCTCGATTGAACTAAATTACTTGTGGTTGAAGGGTTCTCCAATACTACATTATCAATCATCATGCCACACACAGTCATGGTTTTCGTCTAATCCAAATTTTTATCCAGGCTTTGTAAATTCATTTTATTCTTTATTCTTTATTCTTTGTTTTTTATTCCTTGTGCTACAAGTATAGAATAACAACCCAACCCACATTTTTCACACAGAGGCTTCAGTGCTTTATTATCAGAGCTCCCTATACAACAAGGTTGTTTTGTTTTTCCTTTGTGATCCAAAGATAGTATCGCCCAGGACGGACAATCTACAGGAGTTGTTTTGACTCCCCCCCCGTTACCTTTCATTAATTCTAGTTGTTTTTCGGTATTCATAACAAAATCAGGATATTTTCTCTTTAATTTGATAATGTTGTCTATTATGCTGTTTCTAGTATCACCATAAGGTAACCACAAAGGATCATTGTCCGCAAATGGTGTATGAAATTGAAATCCTATTTTATTAATGGTTCCCTTCCATTCGTTTATCAGGTCTTCTATTGTAGTGGATTTAAGGGAGTTTATAGTCATAGTGATCCAAATATCCTTCCATGCAGGTTTACCGTTACGGTGGGGTCCTTTAATATACTCTAAAATACTCTTTTTGGTTTTTGAATATGCGCCTTTTCCTCTTATGCTATCATGAACCTGCTCTGTTCCATCAAGAGAAATCCAGTAAAAGTAAAGATTATCAAAGCGTGTCAGCGGATAAGTACCATTTGTGACTACGCATACTCTTCTTGGCATCTCGTCGCAAAAAACCCTGACAATGTCCTGACGCATCATAGGCTCTCCACCAACTAGGGTAACAACATACACATGGTGTTTTTTGAAGGTCTGCTTGATTATATTTCTCCAATCTTCAGCGCTCAATTCATCTGGTTCGTTTCTTCGGGTTTTCCACCAATAACAATGAGAACAGTGTAAATTACATACATTAATGATATCCGCAGAGCCATAGATAAACGGTTTTGATTTTAAAAATCTAATTGAAAATATTTTCTAAGCATGTCAAAAATAGCTGGGGAATTCTTTACGATATCAGTTATACCCATGCCATAGATAAGGTCAACCAATGATAATCCAATTATATGTATAAGCGCTAAAGTATATTAATAATTTAGCCAAAGAGAGAGAATACAAATTCCATATTCCACTTAAACACTAAATTATCATACAGATCCTCGCTCTCCTCAATATTTTTTCATGATCCATAAATGACGTTTACGCTATCTGTTTGACAAAGAATACGAGATGGAGTCTTTTCTATCAAAATATATGATGAGAGTGCATCAGAAATGGTTGGATTGTAACCATGGCAATGAGAACATATAGAAAGCAAGAATTTCCGTTATTATATTTTTCTACAGGGTTTGAAAATACCGAAGAAAGCTTTGTTTATCATTATACATCTTTCACGACAAGAAAATTAATAAAGTACAACAAATAGGTCAATATGAAACAGAACATTTTGATTCAATAGGTTAAACGTTAACCTAGAATAAATAACATAGAATAAATTAATTTTGTAGTAATTTCTGAAACATAGTATATCACTCCAATGCAAAATTAACTTCTATTTATGAAAGTTATTTTTTACTTTTTAATTATATATGGATATACATATTTAATCACCTATCGTTAATGGATATTGCTTTTGTCTCACAAGATGTTTATTATCGCCATATTCATACCTATTCATATCAGCCCACTTGTATCTGCGTTCTCTTTTTAATTAAATTTGGTTTTTGTATGGAATTTGCAGTATTCGGCTTCAGCTAAATCAAATCCATCGGGGTCAAATTCCATTTTGCAACCGCAAGACAAAGCTAAAAGACCGCCTTCCCATTTGAATGTTCCTTCATTCATTTTTTCCATTTTTATAACTTGACCTCAATTAGTTATTCAAGATAAGAGCATATTTTAAGCATTCATTAAAAACAATCCCTTTAATGAAGATTATTGTATATGGACATATTGGTGGTTTTACTCCAACAGTTAAATGGCACCAATCTAAATCATTTAAAAACATTTCAAGTTATTCATGGTAACGCTTATTCTAAATATATTTACTAGATCTATTGCGTAATTAGCAGAGATTAATCACATCTTTCAACCCTCGTTAGTTTCTAGAACTAAAAGGCATTCATTATCCTATAGTTTACCAGTCCT
>JBNJLU010000291.1:0-3181 GCA_050591185.1 Candidatus Nitrosocosmicus sp. | reverse complement strand
ACCCTTTTAGATGAATCTATTCTAGAAACCACTACAATGAGATCATCTCTTTTATCATCACCATTACCATTTGTTGATGGAGATAATAACACAGAATTACGAAAGGTTTGTATATCAACAGGCGGGCTAAGCACAATAATATGGTTTATGCCATAAGCCTCAGAGATTGCCCTTCGGCTAAATTCGGAATTAGTAAGTAAGGTAGAGTTTTTCATCATGTTATCGTATATATCCTTTAGCCATCTAAGATATTTTGGAAGGTTAAAACTATCACCAACATTGATGTTAGAATCATGTTTCTTTAATACAGTATCATTAGATCGAGGGAGTAAAGTCCTGTTTATTTTAAGGTGCCTTTCAAGATAGGTTTTATCTTCAGATTGTATATAGGACTTTGCAGATGGGAAATGACAGTAAGTGATGGCATTTTTTTTTGATAAAGATTCACTATAGTAGGGATCTATATCGCCATGAGTATTTATTATTAAATCATAACTATTTTTCTCAATATTGTTTCGGATACTTTGTTCATCAAATATCCGCAAAACATTGATTTTTTTTACGCTTTTGATGGCAGAAGCAATGTCTTTACCATAAGCATTTTCTAACTTTGTGATATCGGGTGTATCAAGTGTAGTAAGGTCAATATCAAAGCCCAAATCTAAAACGGCCTGCATTGTTAAAAGCGTCAATCGCTCGCCGCCACCACAGGGATTCAAATCAGAATAAACAAAGTTTGCTTTCAACTATAAGTTAAAAATGAATGCGATATATAAATCAGAAATAACTGATTAAGTCGTTTTTTAATTAATGCCTAGGCAAAATAAACACATGCATATGGACTCAAACATTATTGAAAGATTAACTACAATTGATGGTTATTTCAACAGCTTTGTATCCACAGTGAAAATATGCTAAACAGATTATAAATCCCCTTAGTTATTCTCATTTATCAAGCATAAAAAACAATGGATTTTGTTTTCTCGGGTTATAAAAAGTTCATTAGGTAAACTTTTCCAAAATACCGGGTCTAATTTTAAATTGGTGCAAAAAGAAACCTTAAACGCATTATCACCATAATTTGAGTTTCAATAATTTGTACACTATTTAAGAATATATATAATGCAAATATTCACATATTGCGTTAATATAACTGCATAAAGGCTTTTGTGTTTTTATAATCAGCATCGTCAAATGTTATCGGGACCATGGCAAAGAAGAGTCAGTGGTAAAACCGAAAGTAAAATAGATGTACCACATTGCATCATCATATTCGATCAAAGGGAATGCATAGAAAGAAGTTTAAAACGACTTGATGGGTTTGTAAATATAATCTACAAAACTATTTGGATTATTTATTTAAGTTTAGTTAAAGAAATTTCTTTACAAGGTGTTATAGCCATATCTTTTCATTATTGATTTGACATCCTGGTCACTCACCTGACCAAAATTATCATAAAATTGACCAACAGCAGAAAAAATATCGAGTATGTGAGGGATAATAACCTTATCGGCTATCTCTTTGAGTTTTTCGATGGTGTCATCCCTGGCAGGTGCAACCGGTACCGCAATATAGAGTTTTTTGCAAAGATGTTTTTTCTTTATCCATTGTGAAGCAGCTATAATTGTTGCTCCGGTCGCTATCCCATCATCTACAAGTATTATAACCTTATCATACAGTTTGTTGCTATAGATTTTGCTTCCCCTGAATTCAATTAATCTCCGCTCAATTTCCCTTTTTTCCCGCCGTATCTGATTATCAACATAACTTTGGGAGACAGGCACAATATTAGCAATCCGTTCATTTATGAAATAACTATCATCCGGCATTATAGCTCCAATTGCAAGTTCAGGGTTAAATTCCGCTCCAAGTTTGCGTGAAACTACTATGTCAAGGTCACAATGGAAATGAGATGCAACAACATCCCCTATGATAACACCCCCTCTTGGAATTGCCAAGACAATGAGCTCATCATTATTGATATTGATAATGACATCATTTAGTTTCTTCACCAGTTCTTGTGCGGCATGCTTTCTGTCAAGAAAAAGAGCTGACACCATCCTTTTTATTAGTAATTATAATATAGAAGTTATGGTTAAGATGAAAAAACAGTCATATTTTTTTGATTGAGGGGTTATGTCTTTAACAAATTATTGGCATGTTGGATCACTCATTTGTTTTTTTTGCGTTCTCAACGTTATCTAAGTATTATAATTCCTTATATCTATAATATCCCTTATACTTAATGTATTAGAATATGTCTAAAGCAAACTCATCCGAAACAAAATCTACGCGGTTCACATGCGAGCAATGTGGAATTACCTTTAGTACTAACGATGAAAAGGAAGAGCACATAAAATTGGAACATTCAGAACACAAACCACCAAGCGGCGTGGCTTAAACCTCAAATCATTTTTATTTCATTTGTATTGTTTATTTGAAGGTTAACCGCCCTAAAAAAAATCAAGAAAAAATACATTCAATCTTCAACAGGCAAATAAAAGGAGAATGTGGCTCCATTCCATTCTTTATTGTTTTCAGCCCATATTCTGCCGCCATGAGCCTCTATTATGTTCTTTGATATGTACAGTCCCAAGCCTGTGCCCTGAAAGGATTTTGTTGTGAATTTTGTAAACAACTTTGCAATTATCTCTTTATCTATGCCAGTGCCTGTATCTTTAATTTCAACAACAGCAATTTTGCTGTCATTGCCATCATTTTTTGCTTTTTGTACCTTATCAATCCCTATTGAGATAACACCATCATTCTGGATGAATTTTATGGAGTTGCTTATCAAATTGGAGACGACTTGGGAAATTCGGTTTTTGTCTGCATATACGATAACAGATTCAGAATTGTTAAAAGTATACTCAAAATTTATTTTTTTATTATTGAATGTATTATTTTGAATTTACTTAATAATATCAAACAATAACATAACAAGGTTAAATCTTTCTTTGTTCAGGTCCAGGGTGTTGCTTTCGATTTTTGTTACATCCAAAACATCCTCGGACAGTTTTTTTAGCCTATTTGCGTTCTTAATAACTGTGGCAAGCAGATCCTTTTGCTCACAATCCTTTGTTCTATTTTTGACGATTTCCGCTAGTCCAAGTATTGGCTGTATTGGGGTTCTTAGATCATGGGCTGCTATGTTGATGAACTCCCTTTGCATTTTATCTT
>JBNJLU010000290.1:0-3200 GCA_050591185.1 Candidatus Nitrosocosmicus sp. | reverse complement strand
CTGAATGATTGGTTAAAAAAGAACTACGCTTAGTTAAAATCACTGAAGGGATTTTTTCCGGAAAATGGATAATAACCAACACACTAGAAAAAATTTTCCCGACGTTTATGTTGTTTATATGCAGGATATCCTCATCCGAGGTAATTTTTAATCTTTCATTATTTAAAAGTAAATCATAGAATTTTTTTTTGGATATCAATAATGCAAAAGATATAATTTATAATTTATCTAAAAAACTTTTTTATATATAATAAACTCCTTATTGTAAAATAAAAGATGGAAATTATTTATGAACTTAATCCGCCCAAAATTTTTTACAGCTCAAACATAAATATGGATATATTATCTCAAGAAATTGAAAAGTTTTTGAACAGGAGCCGGACAATCCTGGAATTTACCAAATTTATACACATTACGGATTCAGTTTTAGGAATACCTAGAATTTCTAGTATCCACGGAGCTGCTTTGATAAGGGAGAACATAAACAATGCAGACATCAATGTTAGCTGTAGTGTTAGGACAAGAGACAGAAATATAAACTCAATAATTCAATTTGCAACCCAGTCAATAGCTTTGAATGTAAAAGATCTATTGTTTATTATGGGTGATGAGCCCCAAATAAGTATTAATGCTGTTACAAAAGAGTCACTTTCAAAACCCACAGAGGTTGTTACAATACTGAACTCTTTAGGATATAACAAGCTGATAAATTTAAATTTATCAATACCTAATAAGGTATCTAATTCCAACAAGTTTATAAAAAAAACCAAATCAAATCCTTATGCAATGATAACGCAATCAATTGACTCGCTCCAAGAAGTAAAAGACCTAAAAGGGTTATTGGAACCCTATGCAATAAAATTGATTCCATGCGTAATGATACCATCTAAAAAAAACATTCAGGCTGCAAAAATGATAGGACTTAACTGGAAAGAGTACGAAGATAACGTTCTAGAATTTATTTCCAAGATTGGGAACCTTGTGAACCAGTTATTGATCACTTCGCCAAATAACTTCAATGAGGGTGTAGAAGTCTTAAAAAAAATCAGTAAAATTTAACTTTTTTTACTCTGGATGATTTCAGTTTTTAATTCGTCCAATACTAATCTCGCATATTCAAATAAATTTGAATCCTCAGATAACCGCGGTCTTCGATAATCAACCACTATCTCCTTCTTTACAGATGCGGGTCTTTTGGTAAAAACAACAACCCTATCGCCTAGACATATTGATTCAGAGATGTTGTGGGTTACAAAAATTATTGTTTTTCTAGTTTTCGCCCATATCAATTGGAGTTCAACTAATAATAAATCACGAGTTTGAGAATCCAATGCAGCAAATGGTTCATCCATTAACAAAACATCTGGATCCATAGATAAAGCACGAGATATGGCAACCCTCTGTTTCATGCCACCAGAAAGCTGATAGGTATAAGATTTGGCAAATTTACCGAGATCCATCATATCTAGATAGTGCATGGCGATTTTCTGCCTTTTTTCTTTCTCTACCCCCACCATCTTGAGTCCGAATTCAACGTTATCAATCACACTTAACCAAGGAAACAACGCATTTTCTTGAAATACCATTATTCTGTCCGGTCCTGTTTCAAAAACTGGCCTCCCATTCAACACCAACTCCCCACTTGAAGGCTTTTCCAATCCAGCAATGATATTTAATAGTGTGGATTTGCCACATCCAGAAGGGCCTACAAAGCAAACAAATTCACCTTCTTCAATTGACAAATTTACATCATTGACAGCTAAAACTTTGTTTCTTTCACCTTTGTCACCATTGAGTGAGAATATTTTAGATATGTTTCTAATTTCTAACTTGCTCAATTAAACTAGTATAATATTTTTAGCCCAATAATATAACTTGTTAACTCCTAACAAATTGCTAACGTATTAAAAACAATAATACAGCAAAGGACAGCAAAAAAATAAGTTATCTGAATCTTTCATCTAGTAACCTTTTTTAATAATTCAATCAATAAAGAAACTATAGATCACATTGAAGACGAAAATTGTATTGGACACAAGCATTATAATAGATGGCGAAATAAGCAAAAAAATCGACAATAACGAGATTGACGAAAATTACGAAATCATAATTCCTCGAGCAGTAATTGATGAATTACAATCGCAGGCCTGTAAACAAAAAGAGTATGGCACAGACGGACTTTTAGAGTTAAAAAAAATCAGAGAGAAAAGTATTGGGAAAAAAATTGATATTAACTATGTTGGAGAAAAGCCAAGCCTTGCGGAGATAAAATTAGCAAAGAATGGAAGAATAGATGCCATAATCAACGATATAGCAAAGAATGAAAATGCCACTTTATTTACGGCTGATTATATTCAGCATCTTGTTGCAGATGCCACAGGAATTTTAAATGTTCACAAAAAAACAGAGATATCAGAAGAGTATGACATTGAGAGTTATTTTGATGAGAGAACAATGAGCGTACATCTAATAGAGGGAATAGAGCCTTTAGCTAAAAAAGGGACACCAGGTAATTTTGTATTAGAAAAAATCTCAAACGAGAAACTGGATAAAACCATATTAGGCAAAGTAATAGATTTCTTATTTTCGGTAAAAAAAAATAAAAGAATATCCAATATTGAAATCGCATTTGAAGGTTGTTTTGTTATAATGTACAAGAACCTCAGGATTGTGATTACCCAACAACCAATATCAAACAAAATTGAGATTACAGCAGTGAGACCAATAAGAAAATTATCATTAAGTGATTATGATATTAGTGATGATTTAATAAACAGACTATCTAATGAGGCAGAAGGAATTCTAATAGCTGGTCCACCAGGTTCTGGAAAAAGTACCTTTGCCAGTAGTATTGCTGAACACTATGTTCTAAAAAACAAACTGGTAAAAACATTGGAGTCCCCTAGGGATTTACAGGTTCCAGATAGCGTAGTCCAATATGGCTCATTTAAGAACGGTTATGAAAGAGTTTCAGATCTCCTCCTGTTAGTTAGGCCAGATTTCACTATTTTTGACGAGGTGAGAAAGATTAAAGATTTTGAGTTATTTGCAGATTTAAGATTGACTGGGATAGGCATGATAGGCGTAATTCATGCCAGTAAAGCATTAGACGCAATCCAAAGATTTATTGGTAAAATTGAGTTGGGAATGATCCCCCACATAATAGATACAGTCATTTTTATTTTAGAAGGGAAAATCAA
>JBNJLU010000289.1:0-3243 GCA_050591185.1 Candidatus Nitrosocosmicus sp. | reverse complement strand
ACTCCTTTGCTCCAATTGGGGATACCGGCAATTCAATAGTTGACATATATAGAGTAAATGATAATGGTAAAATTGCAGAGCATTGGGATGTTCTTCAGCAAATACCAAGCAACCCGGCAAATACCAACACAATGTTTTACCTAGATTAGACATTCCAAAACCCATCTCTTTTCTACTTGTTTCCATTGACACTGTTTTACACTGGAGCAACACTAGCCCATTCTAAAATCAAAGTTGTCATTTAAAGACACATCATATGGAATATTTGATAGACCAGGATTATTTGCGAATTTATTTGTTTATACCTCATTTGAGAAAAGATAGTTCTTTTCAAAAAGATATAGTGCAAATGATGGGGCCTATCAAAACTAAATTCAAAACAGGACAAATCGGAGATACCCTTAAAATCAACAGATACTGCATGCATGCCACTACAAAGAAATTTCTAAAATTCATCAAATAAAGGTTAAAGGTAACAAAGGGTTCAAGTTCTCCAGCATTCTTTTGATGCGTAAATAAAAATAAAGTATGGGCCACAAACCCGCAAAATCAGTCAAATTTTAAATTGGCATAATTGGGCTAATGCCTATACGGGTTTCCTATAGAGAATATAGTGATGATTGCACGGGTATAATTTTAGTCACAGCATACTTTCGCTTTAGGTAATTTCATTAACAGATAATTGTGATAAACTAAAAAGCAACATCATGCTTTATGTCTCATTGACGGATGAATCCATAGCCCGGTCATAACTTTCATACCAAACTGAAATCGACCCTTCAAATCCATATCAGTTTGGTAGAACCGACTACTATGTCAATTCTTCGATAAAATACAAAATATACTCTGAATTATTTCATTAAAAGTAGGAGGCGCATTCAAATACCTTTTTTCTCCAAGTTAAAGTTCATTTTATTTTGTGTTGGAATCTGTAATTAGATAAGAACTATAAGATATGGATGCAAAGTCGACATAATGGCTTTTGCATTCGTAACAAGCACAAAAGGAATACAGTTGTTAGCAATTTTGGCAATCTCAACAGCATTATTACTCATTTGTTTTGGATACAACGCAAGTAACAGCTTCTTTGTTTCCGCATTCGCTAAGTGGAATGACGCTTCCAACGCCACAGTTTCCCCCTCCATTCCATCTGCACAGTCAATTCATACAACCGAGAGTTTAGAGCTTCCTCCCAACATAGGCGCATTTGTCATGTTAATTGCAAATGAGGCACACGAAAGCTGGGTGGAGGAGCCGCATAAACTAATTACAGATAAAAACGCATATCATATCCCAACAAACCTCATCATTTACGAAGGTACAGAATTGGCTTTCCTAAATGCCGACGCACCCTGGGACACACCACATCCACAGACCATAGAATTGGTCAAAATTGATGGCAATGAGACCAGTGGCGATGAGGCAGATGTAGTGTACTCAACAGGTGTGTTGGACTATACAAACAGTTCCAAACCGGTCACCCTTCCTGTTGGGAGATATTCCATGGTCAACACAGAGTATGAAACAAAAGAAGGGACAGTAACGGTGTTGGAAAACAACAACCAGAGCAGCAGAAGCAGCAATCAAGTCATTGGCGGTTTCTATACCCCAACAAACCAAGTGGAAAACAACAAGGATAATGAGGGCATTTTTCACCCAGGCTCATTGGCCTACTACAGGCAGGCATTCAATGAATATCGGATTGGCATATTGAGTGAGCACAATTTTACTTATTCTGTATGCGACTATTGCCCAGGAGGGCATTGGCCCGACAATAAATCCGGAGATCACACCCTCATTATTTTTAGCTCAGAGCGGCCACTTGAGCAGGTATTAGAGATATTGGAAAGGTTGGTAAAGGACAACGTGTACGTATGACCAACCCTTTTTTTCTTTTATCTTATTTTGCATAATGTTGATGTTATTCAGAGACCCCATTCGCAAAGGATTCTTAAAACATATACCTTTGCCTTGACACCATCACTTTTTTTAATTATGGCGGCTTGATTGAATTTGACTACAAAACGTATGAAAATAGAGCGGTTTTCTTTCGCAACCAGTAGACTTTATTAAAAATAAAAACTCCGGAATTGTATTTTGGATATCAATTTCCGGGTTCGTCATTAGGAAACGGATGGTTTTCATCCGGGTGAAAACGTTACATATGCCATCCCATTTTACTCAAGTACTAAACCTAATACAAAATACCTAGAAGGGCAATGGAAAAATAATCCCGACAACATGGAATTAAACGGCGATTCCGGTGGACGTATTGTACTAAACTATACTGCCGAATCTGTGAATTTGGTAGCGAGAGGAAAAGGCAATGTAACAGTATATGGGAACGAAAATTCGTTGACAAGCAATTCTAAAGGCATAGATATAGGAAACGACTCTAAATTCATAATTGATGGTCCAAGACCGTATAATTTAGTTAATCATCAATCTTATAATGGCAGTCATTTACCTGTAATGGATATTAAAGGATAGGGATTTGAGACCTTTGCATTTACTTTTGGAATGATAATAATACTCCATATTTATCAAAAAAAACATCTTTTCTTATCCTTAAAAAGTATTAAAACACTCTTTAGTTTATACAATTATTAATGAAATAAACAAAAAGTTTTTAATTTTACACCTTTTAGGGCAGCCAGAAAAGGAATACCAAATTAACAATTTATAAACTAAAAATAAAAAGGACGCAGATTAAAAGAATTTTATTTTTAAAATATGAGGCTGATTTGAATCAATAGGTTTATAAAATTAGATGAATTTATTGACTTGTACTCTTTTTGTATGAATGATATATCTTTATATGATTTTTTAATCTATCCATATTTGGAAACTTAAGTCCACAGTTTGAACAGTCATACCTATTATTATCAGAATGATACAACATTTGATGATGCATATAGTTTTCCGCTTTATAAAATCGTCTGCCACAGTTTTGGCATTTATGTTTTTTAAAAATATTAAAGAAATCCATATCCACTATATGGAGAACCACCATAAAATAAATTTTTAATAACAGTATTTTTCTTTTACAGATTTAAAAAACAATGATTAAAACCATGCAAGTACAGCACAAAGTAAGGATAATAATGGAACCATACGCACCCAAAACAAAAATTTTAGCTATGCCTGCTTTGTTTCCTAATTCATTATCCTTCGATCACAACTATTCTTATTCTACTGTATTCTTCTAAACAGGTTATACAATGATACTTTTATCATCATCTC
>JBNJLU010000288.1:0-3280 GCA_050591185.1 Candidatus Nitrosocosmicus sp. | reverse complement strand
TAGTTGGAATCGCGTGTCCATGCGTTAATAGTATATTGTTTATTTCCATCCCTTTTGCCGACATTAGGTTAACATTATTTGAAACTAGGTGAAGGATGTTGCCATCGTGGTTTCCAGGGACTAGGTATATGTTACATAATTTAGACAATGAATCAATAAAATAGGGAACATTATTCCATTCTGATTTAGTGATAACACTTACGGAAGATTTCAAGTCTCCCAAAATTATCAAGTTGTTAATCTGTGTTTTGTTTATTGTATTTGATAAAACCTCTATTAGTTCATCAACGTTTTTTTTTGGGTCAATGAAAACACCTTTTTTATTTATCCTATCTTCAAATCCTATATGAATATCGGATATCACCAGATATCTGTTGAGATTGGAATTTTCTATAATTAAAATAGGATACGGGTATAATGGAATAAAGTTACTCATTTGAATCTAATACTTTGTTAGATTTAAAATTGTTTAAATTGCATTGATTAAGAACCACCAAACCATTTTTTTCGATATTATGTTTCACTTATATATGCGTATGATGTATATATAATGATATTTTTTTGACACAAAACAGTTTTCCCATGAAACAATGGCATTTGGAACATGTTGAAAAAACTATTAAGAAATTTATCGTAGGGCTTTCTGAAACTGCAAGCATATGGGAAAAAAGGCAACATAAAAAATATGGCACGATTGCAAATTGCTGCAAACAGATAGATTATGACTTAAAACATGGGGTTACCATAGAGGAGGTTTCTCTTGTTTTGGAAAAAATTAAGTCAGATGTTACCTTTGCACCTGTTATGCAAAATGCTAGATCCATTCAAAGATTCAACGAGATTGAAAAATATATCTATTCTCTAAATGATCCAAAAACCGAGTAAAAGCAATCATACCTAACCTGACAACACTTGGCTCTGAATTTTATGCAGTTAATGTGACAGCCTTTATATTTTAAAAGATATTTTAAAAGGCCACAAAAAACCCAATTGGAATCCATTACAACTGGTTGTGTGTGTTTGTCGCAGCCTAAACTACCAATGAAAAAACAAATTTTATAGATGAATCGGCAACAATACTGTTTAGCGATTTTTAATTCAGCGTTTTTTGTACCGTACTGGTTTTGTGCTTTTTCTAATTGTAATTTACCAAAAAAATATTGGTTTTACTTGTATTAATAATGCATGAATGATCATAGCTATGACATTTTGTTGTATTGCAGAGTAAATAACAATAAAACAAACGTAACAAGAATGTGCCTACTATTTTAATTCAGAATAATTGTTTGATTCGGTTAACAGTGTGTAGCTTGATATCCGAAAAGATTGAGTCTTGTCTGTTATTGGTATTGTAAATGATGCCGTTGCTGAAGGGGGGATATCGTAAGGCTCGGTTTGTGCCTTCCATACTCCAACCAACTCCTTATTTTTGTCATATAAAATTGATATTACGTTCGTATTGTTGGAATGTGTGTCTCCTGAATTCTTAATTTTCCCGTTGATAAAAAAGAAACCCGTCATATCTAATCGCGAATTATTGGCAACTATGTCGAGTTTTTTGTCTTTACGGTCCGTGAGATTATATTTAATGTCCGCTTTGAAGTTTTTTATTTTTTCATTGTTTTTTTTGTCAAAAATTAATATGTCAAACGGTGTGATTTCATTGGGATTTAGTGCTCTTAGATCTGTCTGTTTGCTATAGTTGCCCAAAGATATGTTGCCTTCGCCTAAAAAGTTGGCCGATATGATTATCTGGTCTGCTGTGTTGTTTCCGATATTACGGACCAGTCCAACCAAATGCTTGTATTTGCTTTGATCTTGAGTCAGTGTGACATCGGACAACTCTAAATCCTTGGCGCCATAACTTGATGCAAATTTATCTGACAGTGCTAATAACAGTATGGAGGAAGAGAAAGAAGTAATTACCACAATAGATATGAAAAACCTGAAATTCATCTTTTTACACACACCATTTGTCCTTCGTTTTTCCATAGATGTTCCATAAAAATGCTAATATTTAATTTGACTTGATTTGATTTAATTGAAATCAAAATTAAATGAAATATATTTAAATTGATTGAATTAAAGCTTCATTTGTGATAATAACTGAAGGCTCGTTTGTGTTATTTTTTTTTAATAGCGAAAAAAAATGGTTAATTAAGGTGGAAAAAGATAAAAAATTACATACTCATTTGGGTATTATTGATGTGGGTTCAACCATTGATCTTCACTTTGGTTCTTACGTTATCACCAATAAGGACAAAAAAGTTTTCCTTCTTCCACCGTCTATCTATGATTTTGTAATGAAATCTCAACGGACAACACAGATTGTCTATCCCAAGGACTATGGGTATATCGCTGCAAGAACCGGATTGAAAAACGGCTTCAAAGTATTAGAAATAGGAACAGGAAGTGCTGCTTTATCTACTTTTATGGCAAGCATTGTAATGCCTGAAGGCCATGTATACACTTTTGATGTAAACGATGATTTCATGTCTATAGCAAGAAAAAACCTGGAAAAATCGGGAATGAGTGAATTTGTAACATTGTCGCATTATGATCCTGCAAAAATATCCCAAATCACCGACATTGACTTGGTGATTATTGATCTCGGTGATCCTTGGAGTTATCTTGATGTTGTTCATCCTTGCATGAAAAGTGGTTCTTTTGTTGCCTGTATTTGCCCAACAATGAATCAGCTTGAAAAATTGGCAACCCATTTTTTTGTCAGTGGTTTTATTGACAGTGAGTGCATCGAGACTTTTTTAAGAAAAATCGAAGCTCGGGAAGGAAAAACTCGGCCATCTATGAGGATGATTGGACACACTACCTATCTTGGTTTTGCCAGAAAGATATTGAAGTGAAATTGACTATCAGTACACCAATAATAATATACCGCATGTGATGCAATCAATTTGATTGCAATGAATTTAAAGAACATGTTTAGCTAAAAATACAAAGAAAAAAATACTAAGTTTCAATTCTGATAAAAGGCACCAATCCGGAAAACAGAATTATTAATGCGTACATTGGAGAAGAAGGTGGATTTTGTCCCATATTTTTGAATGCGTGTGTATGTGTATCTATAATATGTATATTTTTTTATTACAATTCTTGTCACTATTGTCTTTGATAGATCTGTTATTACTGTGATGGCCTTTGTAATCATGGACTTTAGTTGAAGGGGGGGAGGGGCAGGAGTCACTACTAAATGGTTTTTATTGTTTGTCATGTGATTGTCTCAAGGTTTGTTAGTTCCTCCAGTATTTTTTTTGCCCTG
>JBNJLU010000287.1:0-3289 GCA_050591185.1 Candidatus Nitrosocosmicus sp. | reverse complement strand
ATTTGATTCATACCAATGTTAAGAGTGTTATTGGTAGAGCCTTCCTTTTGGGCATTCATAAACGACATTTTGTTAGCTATTCCACTGGAATAATCATTGATGAGACCACTAACCTTATTTGACGCTATGTATGGGTCATTTGACCTAGCAAAAAACAGTCTAACTGATTCTTGGATTCCAATTGATTCGGCTTTTTTTAATAAATCATTTCGCTCTTCTTCTGATGTGTAGTTATTAAACACCAATTTTTGTGTTAGGCTATCGATTGTGGAGTTAGAATACTGCCAAAAGGCAGGATTTTGAGAACCGGGCATGGATCCCACCCATGGTGCATACATTTGGCCAACTGTGTTGGGGTTATAGCGTAAAAATGCACTATTGATAAAAGATTCTGTGTACATATTCCAGTTAAGATCGATTGGATTGGATCCATAAATGATCTGGTTTGCCTTCAACAAGTCTCCATACTCCTTTATGACTGTAAAGCCAATTTTTTCAAGTTCTGATGAAACAACATCACCAAATGTTTTTCTTATAGTGTCATCGTTTCTGATTAGGATTTTCACAGTAACTGGTTTATCCTGGTAGACCCATTTTCCATTGGTATTTAGTGTTGCTCCTGCTTTTTTCATGGAATCTGAAATCATTGTCGAGGCATGTTCTGGATTATATTTTATTTTTAAAGGTTCAACAACATCAACAATGTTTTGATATTCTGGTGAAAACTGTCCATATGGCTCCACAATAGAATATCCGAAGCCTTTTAAGACATCATTTACCATAAAGTTCCTATCTATTAGAAAATTTAGGGCAAACCTAATCTCTTTTATAGAAAATGGGTTAAAGGTTTGGTTGTTATTAGAAGGATTTAGCAAAAAACCATACGATAAGCCTTCCTTTTCATAAATTTTTAGATTTGGATTCTTTTTGGCTTCTTCTACCAATTGCAATGGAATCTGAAACAGATAAGTATCAAGGTTACCATTGCCTGTTTCTTGATAGGCAATGTTTGGATTAGAATAACGGATGAATCGTAATTCATCAATATAACCACCAGTAGTATTAGCAGATGGTTTTAATGAGGATGTTGGCGATGCCAATGAATAATTACCAGCGTTAATGCCAAATGAAGAGAATAAAATAAATAATAGAAGAGCACTAAATAACAATTTCACAAATAAATAAATTGGCATTGCTGTCCTATAAACTTTGTAATACCTTTCTCTGAGACATTTTTAAAACAATATCAAATAGCAGACAACCATTAGTATATAAATAATAAGTTCTTATTTTTTTTTATGAATAACAAGGCTAAAAGAACTCACGCCTATAGCGCCAAAAGGACTCAAAGTAAAAAGTATGCCAAGGTCGAGAGGAGAAAAAGAAATAAAGCAAGGTACTGATTGAACACATTTAACTTTCCGCAAATTAACCAAGTTAAAAATTTCAATAAATGTTCATTACCTAAATTTGACAACTCATAATCTGGGATATTGACTTTTGATTTTTAGTACTGTAACAAAATTTTCTAATGCATTAAATCAATTTAACTCACTTAATACTTTGTTGTTGATTTTAATCATCAGAAATAGGAACCTTTGTGTTAAACATTAATTCCTAGATGATCAATCAAATTGACATTAGACGGTGAAACTTTTTGCAGAAATAATCCATTTCAAGCACAAATCCATCATTATTATTACCCCATCTGTGGTTTATGAGCATATGCTACGAATTTTAATTTTCTTAAGTCTAGAGACCAATATGAAAAATTTTGGAAAAGCGTATTCACTAAGACCTGTGTGGACACAAACAAACCATTAGAGGCCACAATAGACTTGATCAAAAATAACTAGGTCCACTCAAAAAGTACCTACCACTTTATCAACAAGGTTTTTAGCGCATTATCTTTGTTGATTACGCTTATATGTATTGCCCGATTTTAATTCAGTTAAAGATCGGCTTTTTTTATATTAATGAAGAATCTGCAAACAAAGAGATGTATAATTGAGGCAAACGCTTCCATGATGCATACCTATTGGATAATCCACCCTCCATAATGCAATGGGTATGTTCGTAATTTTGAACAAACGTCTTTTTAATGCAATAGTAGTAAATAATTTGAGCATAATAAGAGAATAGGATATGAGCACTAATTCCTACTCTGAAGAGTAAATTGCAATTTGCAATGCTGTAATGTTAGGTAATTAACGAAAACTCCAACAACACTCAAAAGGCTGAATATGTCCGAAAGAATTCTTGTTTCAGCCACGTAACATTATCCAAAATAACATTGAACCCTAATTACCTTTTATGGATCTACAATGGCATAAAAGAACTAGTGGTAGTTGGGTTGGCAGTGGTAAGCGAGTTTATCTCAAATCGAGTTGTTTCGGTAGTAATTGATAGCCTAGCACAACAAATATCCTCTGTATACAGAACTTGTGTATGAGATAATGGTTTGGGCTACAAGATTAAAATCGCGGGCTGGAGATTCAATATCAATCAGCATAAGATTTTAGGATCCATTGTGTTGGATTTTGCGTTGTATAAAATGTTTTTATTTACATAAGAAACAGCGGTAGTAGACATATTTAAGGAAAATTATTAGACAATTGGTATACCGTGTTCCGCTGAATATATTTTATTTTTGAGACAAAGATAGACCAGGATGTTAAAGATGCTTCTTTACATAAAAAAGCAAAAAAAGCCTATAATGCACTTATGCCAAAAGCAATGGGCAATCTATTTCTTCAATGGTTCATGTAGAAAAACATGCAAAACAATTTACTATTAATGGTTATTCATCAGGATGACAGATCAAATAGAGTAATTTAACAGACCCTCATCCAACAGATATTGTTTATATGTAACTAGTTGATATAACGTTATCAACTCAGAATTTCTACCACCCAAATACAACAGATATTAAACATAGCATAAAGCCAGTTGACAGAGCCTTTTATCAACTATATGTTTGCACAGACTGCAGATTATCTATAGAGATCTTTTGGCATGTGTAATATAGTGTTGGAAGGCTGAAAGATTATAGGACTTAATGCATGTATAGCGTCTTACAATAAGGAACGGCAAGAACTTTATTGTAAGACCCTCAGTAGGTTGTTTCCCTTCAATTATTTTTTTGAAGTTGTTGTAGCAAATTATATACAAACACCTTTGCATAAAAGTTTTTTGGTATAAAATATGCTTTATTGCATAACTGGTTGTTCTTAGATTACATCTATCACAGTCAAGCCAATCTTGTGAACAGGTTGTACAACGATATCTT
>JBNJLU010000286.1:0-3332 GCA_050591185.1 Candidatus Nitrosocosmicus sp. | reverse complement strand
TGCCACCGTCTATAAAGACCATTTTTCTTGATGAGAATGGTTCTATTTTGTGAAATCCTTCTTTATTTAGTGGAAAAACATCGTAGTTGTTTTTGTCAAAATTAGGCTCCCCAATATCTCTTTCATCAATATTCTCATTCAAACTACTTACTAGCCTACCAATAACTTCATTTGACATTGTATATCAGCCCTAACAAATTGGGGTGTCTATAATCATTAACTACTACTAACATACATTGTAAAAATTGTCTATATAAAAAATTGTCAAAATTTTTTTTAGGTATATCATATATGCAAATCGGACAAGAAATTGAAGTATATGCCATATAAATTCATTAAAAAACAATCTAATAAACAGATCATCAAAGGTCAAGATTTGTTATCCAATAATAAACACAATAAATAGTAATATCCAAATAGATTACAAAAAAAAGAAAGAAAAAATGTAATTCATTTATTGATATATTAAAAGATTGTTTTATTCTCAAAGGATTCTAATTTCGCTAAAGTGTGTTATTACAATCATTTATTGTAAATGTCTTTTATCTTAAGTTTACATAATGTTTGAGTTGATATATAGATATATTTATGAATTTTTCACAAACTAATAGAGCCTAAAATAATTATTGACATTGTTATGCATCGACAGATAGAAACAATTGATTATTTAATGAATAAGATCTTCATTAATTTGGAAATTATTTACGAATTAGGAATAAAAGAAGTCAAGTAACTGTAGAGAGTAATTTTTCGATCTCCTCTCTGTCTTCTTCTAGCAATGGTGTAGAACTAACATGTTGAGTTAGCCATAGTTTCCCATTGCTAATTTTTCCTACTGGAGAAAAGTTTCCTAACCATTTTACAGATGGCCTACACATTTCACAGGATGCAATTGTTCCTATCAGCCTACTCTCCATTCCTTTCTTACCAATACGTTTTTCTTCTATTTCAAAAGATAATACTTTAAATGAGAACTTTTTCCTTAAAGTTAGAGTAATTTCTTTTTCCAATTCTATTTCCTTTTCAATATCCCTTTTATCATTGTATTTTTCTCTATGTTCCTTATTAGTAAAATCAATATTCCATACCTTCAAGTATTCCTCATCCTTTTTTTTGCTCAGTAATGCGCGTCCAATATTTTTTCTAAATATGCTTCTGTCGGAGGGTTTGGGATCTGATTTTCCAAAAACCAACTTCGAATCACTAGCCAAAAAATGCTCGGCTATCCTACTTCTAAAATTATTTTTTCTATGGGTCCCGACCCTAACAATCCTTGGATAGGCTATGCCATTATCACCCCCATGGATTGAATTCTCATCCGCCTCATAGAAAAAATAAATCCCAGATCGGGGCAATTCATTTAGACTAAACGGATATTTAATAATGGGAATTTGCCTTAATGATCGATGTAACCATGAACATGGATGATCAGCTATTGGCATGTTTATGACAATCCTCAATTTGTACTAGATGAGTAAAAAGCGTTATCTTTGGGCTCAATTTCGACCTTTTCAATAGTTCTCTATAGACCCTATGGAAACGTCCTGGATTATAATAGAACCATATCTCATCATATTCGTTTAGATCAGCTTCAAAATCTTTTAACAGCAATTCAAATTCTTTTTCTGTTATTTTCGAAGGATTTTTCTCATACCATCTGTGTTTTTTATCATTGAACCACACCCCATAATTGTCAGAAAATATTGCCCAATTTGCTTTAACTTTATTGCATTGTTTCATAAACCTTTGAGTTGGCGTTGCGGTGTAAAGCATATCAGGAGTAACTTCAGACACAGAACCTTTCAGAGAGACATTCTTTTTGGCAGAGCAATGTGTGAGATAAATCCTATTTTTTCTATGCACCGTTTCCAAAATAACCATAATCTTTGCAACATGATGGTATTTCTATATTTTTTTGGTTAATGATAAAAGACTGACTTGTGTCTCTCAGACCATTTTGCTATACCATTATTTTAAATAATGATGTGGTTTGTATAAGTCCAACAATATACTCACAGGTAACAGGCTATACAAAACCACATGTTTTTAGGTTATTATCATCATATGCTTTAGTGACACTAAAGATAGTGGTTTGATGTAAATAGATACTAACTCAAATCCAATAAATGGTGGGTGGGTTTAGTCTGAAATATTATCATAATTCCCTCAAATTGAAGTAAACACTAACAATAAATTATTTTTTGTATTATTGTAAATCAATTAAACCTTAAGAAAAAGAAAACATCAACTTTAGAGACCTTTGATTGGCAAATATACACATGGCATGAAAAATTTAAAGTAACCCATTAGAAAGATAAACATACACACCAAAACAAGGTAATTCAATAGGCAGATTAATAATATAATTTCTCATTCTGTTTCCTTCACCAGCGTCCATATTCTTTTAAGTGGTAATTCTGCCTTCAGTTCATCATCAAATTGTTCATAGTACTTAGTTATTTCATTGAGAATAGATCCCTGATCCCACAGTCTTATAGAAAAGAATACAGGTTTAGATTCATTTATTGCATCCTTCGTAAAACCTCCCCAAGACACCAACAAGCCCTGGTTTGCATTTACCTTTTGCATAACCCCTCTTAATTCTCGCAGAACCCTAACATCTATTGCGGAAATAGATGACTTTACCTGGACACAAATTCGGGGTTCATTAAAACCCAATGGGCCTGAACCTGCTAAAATGTCTATTCCCTCATCTTTCCCTGGCTCGGATTTTAGCGTTACATATCCTTGTGCCTTAAGTATTGATTCAACAATCCTAGAAAGACCATGACCTGAAAATTTGGCTTCAACATACTTTATTATCAAGTCACGCGAATACTCATCCACATCAATTTCAAAAGTCTTATCGTCCAACATACCACCTAATTCAACTTTGTTATTGTTCTTTGGAGTATTCTCTTTACTTTCAATCATCTTTCTGATTCTTCGTTCTGCATCATTGCGTTGTATTTGACATACAGTAGAAAAAGCACCAAGTGAGTACAATAAATCTTGATCAAAAGCAGACCGGGGAATTTTCTTTATCCACTCCACTTTTCTAATATGTAAAACATGAGGTGCTATCTGCTTATACTCATAGTCACCAATAATTTTGCCTATTGCAATTAATGACTGTGTTTTAAGAGGTAAAGCCACCAAGTCATTTATCACAATTCTTTTAGAGAAATCCCATAGTTGGCCGGTAAAACGAGCCAATGTCATCTTTTTGGAATTAGGATAAACTTGCTCGCACACCTGAAGTAACACTTTTCTATCTTCAAATTTAGATAAGTCAGGCATTTCCCACCACCCTATTGTCACAATGCCATTAT
>JBNJLU010000285.1:0-3339 GCA_050591185.1 Candidatus Nitrosocosmicus sp. | reverse complement strand
ACACAAGATATGAAAAGAAAGCAGAGAACTATCTTGGGCTGATACAGTTCTCATGTTGTATCATCATCTGCAGAAAGATAATTTTGGGATAGGCTCTTACTGTCCTTTCAAAATAATCATTTTGGCATTAACATTAGGAAAGCCAGAACCTGTTTGTATTTCTCGTTTCTGTGTCGGTTTATTTATTGAAATGACGGCATTAATTCTTAAATTGTCTTTTTTTAAATTTTTTTGATTTAGTTTAAATCGTTGTTATCAATATTGGTAAAATACATGATGTGCTATTTGCTTTTTGATTGTCTGCTAACTGCCTTGTAAAGAATTTCTTTATTGCATTTGTTTGGTCATTTATGCATTGAATTTTAATAATCTCTCATAATGACCGGTTATGGTGACTCTTGAATTAAAATTTTCATATAAACCCTAATCACTTTGTTTTTCTTATTTCGAATTAAAATATTGGGTTTTTTATCAATAATATCACTTCTATCGCTTTGTATTTTTATAGTTAATTTTGATGTGTTTAAGGTTATTAACAAATTGCCATAATATTTTACGTAAGTCTTAATTTGGTGCGCCATGTGCGTATAAGTTAATGCACTTTTTTAGCAGTTTGTGTTCAATTGGCTGTACTAAAGTATTAATCTGTAAAGCAATATGATATTACTATCGATTGAAGGAGGCTGCAAATAAAAATAAAAAGGAAGTGGCCCATATGGTTAAAGACTGGTTAGAGGAAGAAGGGTTAGCAATAGAATATTTGGATGATGAGGATACAGATGTCAAATGCGGAATTATCAAAGACAATATAATATTGAATATCGGTTTCCTTAAAGCCTCAAAGGATAGTCTCATAGTAAGTGGAAAAATGGGACTTCAACTTTACGAGCAGGATTTGCAGGAACTAGCAAAATTAAAAAGGGACTCACTATATGATTTGGAAACTGTTTTCCTGCAAATGAACTTGGACTTTACTATTGATACTACCGGAAGTCCCGACAAGGAAGTCTCAATATCTGATATACAAATTCAAAAAACAATATTTTTTGACGGTTTAACAAAAGATAGACTTTTTGATATAATGGTATCTATATTTAACTGTATGAATGTTGTTAGAATGAAGTTTAGTCTTTTGGGCATGAATAAAAGTATCTAGCGCATGACGCATATGACATTTATACTATATCATTACAACAGTCATTCTGATGACCCCGTTTGGGGAAAATCCATGCAATATTATGAAAATATGTCCTAATCCTGAACAATACCGTCCAACATTGTAATTTCAAATAAACTTATGCCTTTATTGTCAATTGTACGATATATTCATGATTTGTCGTAGTTTCATATCATCACTGGTACATTGAAATATTTTCTTCATAATCTAATGCAGCGGATTAGTGTGCTATACGCACACAAGACCATGATATTCTGCCCAGAAATTTCGTTGCCTTAATATTGGTATCCGTAGGTATTCCAATAAGTGGAGTCAATTTTAAACCAAGAAATAAAATGACTATGTTGTAGTCTGTTGATGGTATTGTTTTTGCGATTAGTAAAACGGGGGCAATTAACTCCTATGTTGTTTTGATGTATTGGCTATGATTGCATTTGGAAAGATGGGACCTAAATAAAACATGCCAATTAATTTGCAGGAAGAAGGAATCCCATATGAACGGAAACCATCAAAGAAAATAGTTTTGGAAGATGCCTCTAAAAAAAAGTTTTGATCCATCTGATTTTATCTGCTCTTTTTTTAATTTATGCTTGTTACATTTTATTTGCGAGATGGCGCACTTTGGAACTCACTCTCGCCACTATTAAAAAAGATCCCCATTTTTAATCAAACCAATTAATGCCATTACCGATGCAAAAGCCCCTAGAAACAAAAGAGAATGGATATAGCGTGGTATAGGATATAACGTAAAAACCGTCATCGTGTTGCAGGTCGAATTTCCTTAGGCAAGAATTACAAAATGCCCATTAACTTTTAACGCAACTTGGCATTGTAATCCGATTGTAACGTTGGTGTCAGGTCAAGGGATGAAAAAGAATTCGTGCCCTCAATGGCAATAATCTATGATTTAGGGTAGGCGATTATTCTATCATCATCATCATCATCATCATCAAGGTGAAGCGCGAATGAGGTTTTCTTGTGAGGACTGGGATGACCGCTGTTCCCTATGATATTGTAGACAGAAATACCCTCTACTATGACAAGATAGTCTGATATTAGCCTTCTGTGACAACGCCATGGCACAGCTTCCGAACACATGATGGCAAGGTAACCGTTGCACTTTTCTATTTGCAAAAGCAATTCTTGTATGCCCTCCTTAAACGATATTGTTACCATATAATCTGCATAAGATCTAAATGACTTGTTTTGCCATCCGCTATTATCATGTGTTACTGACGCTTTAGCGTTTTCTTTGCGTCTTCCACCAAGCTTTTCGATATGTGCATATCTGATATCTTTTGCCAATAGTTCCTTTGCCATATTTTCTTTGTTAAACTGTGGAAAAGATTTGGAACCTGGGTGTCGCCTTACGTCAGCTATTATGACCACATGGTTGTCCCCCAAAAGGCGGATAAACTCATTCCATTGGCGATTTGAATGCCCTATAGTAAATATCTGGGTCATAAATACATTATATCAATTATGGTATTCTCGCCTTTTATTTATTAGGTATGTTATTTGATTTACTTGTTGTACATTTGGTGTGATCTTGGTGTCCATGTTTTTTCAATTGACCTGGTCTTTTGATATTTTTTTTATTGTAATTATTTGGCTGCTATATAGATCCTCTGCTGCAGGTAAGTAGGAGATATCTAAAAAAATAAAAAAAATGCCGAAAAGATTAGTTGTGGTGTTATGTTGCCATAAATTGTAGATATGGGGATGTTTTTCACCCTTGTTATGATTAATGATGTCCATTGTTTACCTGGGCCTTTTCAGTTCGCCAGAAAAGATTAGGGAAAAGTAGCCTCAAATGGTTGTGTTCCGCCATAGGATTGAATGTTGCTTATTTGCTTATAAAACACTGTTCCGTTAATTAGTTTGTGAGCGTTACCACTTAAAATATTGGTTAACGCTTCATTGTCTATTTCACCACTACCTTTCTCAAACTTTTGCTTGTCCTTTAACACCAGGGAACTGTTTCCTATTATTGGAAATTCTGACTTTGACGGAAATATGTCACTAACTAACTGACTTCCAATACTTCCTGTAACTATAAGGTGGTTGTTGTAATACAGGTTATAGTTTAACCCCTCCAACAGTATGGTGTTTTGATTGTGATTTCTGATGTCAAAAGCAATAAAAATTGTTAATGTGTTATT
>JBNJLU010000284.1:0-3343 GCA_050591185.1 Candidatus Nitrosocosmicus sp. | reverse complement strand
TTTTTTAATTAAATTGAATCAAAATATTTTTTACATCTTATTATAAATATATATATATATATATATTATTTTGTAAATACAAAAATTATTTTATTTCTTTCTATTTATAATAGTAAATATTCGATTAAAATATAAATCGAATAAAAAGAAATAATGGTAAAATTTGCTTTGTTGGATAGCTCTAAAGTTCGTTTTCTAACACCGAATCTCTAACAAATTAAAACGATTTTTAAAATAGCCCAAGATAACAATATGCTGAGAACATCAAGAAAATATTTTCTTCATTTCGATAGAAATATTGTAATAATAGCACATTACTTATTATACCTGCTCTATTTTCTATATGGTTCATAACAGAAACAGAACATCTTCAAACTATAGATTTATCGTTAAGTTAACAGGACTGTTTATCTATTCAAAATTATTAAATTTTAAATAAGAGTAACATTTCCCATATACCTAATGGATTCGAAGCCCATCGGGCCCGTTACTATAAGGGCTCTTTTTAATGGGGTTCTACTAAAATAAGGTGTAAATCAAAAATTGTTAGAACTCAAAAATATTTATCAATATTAATCTCATTTGATACAACATCTAATTAAATAAAAAAGATAATGAAAAAACTTTCAATATGATATTGCACTAAATGATATTTTAATGATCACTCAAGTATCCAAGGCAACATAAAAGGTTGTAAAGAATGTGAAAGAAACTGGTTCAGATGAGTACAGTTATCTTTTGTTTGACATGTGGACATGCTGTATGTTGTGATTTTTCTCCAAATAAACACGCAACAAAGCATTTTCCCCAAGCAGAAGATCCTGTGATAGCCCTATGAGCCAGGAGAAAATTGGGAGTGGTGTTGTGTTGAGGAGGTGTTAAAAAATAAAAGATAATTTAAAGTGGGATATTGGATTGATGATTCTCACACTAATACATAATCATATGTGCATCCAATTACAGACAAAACTATAATATTTCGTATCTCAGTGATTCAAAAGCCTTTTGGGTTTTTAGACCCAATATGTTAAAGGGATGAGCAGACTCATTCATCATAATCAGATCTTTTAAACTGAGGCAGTTTTGCTGCAAGGATATTGACCTTCTCAATTGCTGGTAACGTGGTGAAAAGTTCATTAGTTTTCTCCGCCAAAGCAGTAGCAAGTTTGCCTGAAAGGTGCTCTTGTCTGCTGGATTCATTCGGAAAGGCGTCAAAAATACCAAAGGTTGATGGACCCATACGTATTGCAAACCATGCAGTTGTGTTTGGCTCATCCTCGACCAGAATGAGACCTCCACGCAAAAAGTTATCTACATCTGCTTCTTTCCCTGGCTTTGATTCCAATCGAACGAAAAGTCCTACATTAACCATATACATATCCCCTTTTAGAACAAGAATATTCTGAATTTTGTTTCTTCATGCCAGAATCACTATACAAATGTATTTAAGAGTTATTTATAGACAATTCATTCCCTATTGTTCCCCGAAAATGACAAAAAACTTCTTCCATATTGCCTTAGGAAGGAATACCTGTGGTAGATATGCACCGTTTGATGTGGCAATTTCCCTTCTCCAAACAGTGATGATGAACATGTACTTGCAGAAATTGCTGTGCGACACAAAAAAACACCCCATCAGGTAGTGGTCAACTTTATAGTTAATCATGCCAACATCTTTACAATTCCAAAGACCAGTCGCCGACAGCGTTTCATGGAGAATAGTGATAGTGTTGGTTGGAGTCTGACAGAAGATGATGTTTTGGATATTAACCGGGTCTTTCCGGTGCCTCCGCATGACGTATATTTAGAGATGATTTAAGCGATTTATGCAAAAAAAAGAATTAGACAATAAGAAAATCAAAAGTATTTGTAATAATGTAGAACATTGATACTTACAAGATTTATATGTCAATTTTTAATTTTTTTCGGTTTTAGGCATGTTCATTATGCTATCCAAGTCATGTCTTATTGTAACTTCGGTTACTTCTGCCGCTTCTGCAATTTCACGCTGAGTAATATCCTCGTTATAATTCTTACACGATGTGTAAAGAACCGCACCAGCCAAACCCATTGGGTTTTTTCCCGCGGAAATTTCCTTTTTTATTATTTCAACCATCATTTTCATAGCATACCTTTTTGCTTTTTCTGAAATTCCGCATTTGTTGGCTATTTTTATAATTTTTTTTATTGGATCGTCTTGTGGTATCTTAAGGTCAAGTTCTACGATTACCTTTCTGTATACTCTTGTTATTTCTCTTTCTTTTAAATTAGTGATATTAGATATTTCTTTTAGTGTCCTTGGTATTCCCATCTCCCTGCATGCAATATAGGACGCAACTGCTACTGCGGCTTTTATCGTCCTGCCTTTAACCAAACCTCTCTCCTGTATTTTCCTATACAGATAGGCAATCTTTTCAATTGCTGAATCGGGTAACCCTAACGCACCCTTCATTGTATAAAGCTGCATAAATGCAGCTTGAAGGTTTCTTTTTGTGGAATCGTGGGTTTGGCTTCTAATGTCCCATGTTCTCCACCTATCTATTCTATTTCTCATCATTGCATCAAACTGTTGGCCCGAGGCATCCCTGTTGATTTTCCCTATTACCGTGGAAAGCCCCCTGTCATATTTTGCTAAGGATGTAGGTGCGCCTGTTCTGGATTTTAAGTTTACATCGTCAGTATCAAAAGCATTCCATTCAGGTCTTGTCTCTTGTGCTTTATCCGTTATCACACTTCCACAATTAGTGCAAACTGTTTCTCCTGAAACCTGATCGGTAATTATATCAGTTTGTTTATTACATAATGGACATAATGATGATGAATAAGAATTAATTAATTCTTGACTTATTTTGAATTTTCCCTCCGCATGTTACGTCTTTTATATAATGTTAATCCGTCATTTTAGCGTTTGGTGTGTAATTATTGTTAAATACAGCAAAAATACACGCAAATATATAGTTTGGTTCGCACTTTAATAGAAAAAAATACAGATAGTGGATATATTTACATGAGTTTAACATTGTTTTTTCATGCATAAAGGGCAAAGCCACAACATTGCACAAAATCCAAACATGTGTGGTAGTTTTTTTGTACAACTAGCGAACACCATTTTTTTTCAGTAGTTTATGGCTTTTTTTATGATATCTGAAAATCAGAGCAAAAATCACTATTATGATGATGGGCATGTATATATAATAATGGTTTACAAAAAAAGTTTTCAGCAGGTCATAAAACTGGTCTATAGGGGGATTATTCACATTGATCTCGAATACAAAATTCAAAATAGAACTGGTATAGTATATGTCCTCAATATCTAAAAACAAAAGATATTTTCCTCTATCTG
>JBNJLU010000283.1:0-3350 GCA_050591185.1 Candidatus Nitrosocosmicus sp. | reverse complement strand
GGTTGTTGCTTGCATATGAGATTTCTCACTGAAAGTATCTGAAATACCATAAACTTGTCAATTCTTTACCATTATAGTGCAAGATAAGTATTAGTCTACAATACACTATAATTGAAACTAAATGATTCGACGCATGCTGGATGTTCTTGTCTGTCCATTTGATAAAGAGTCCGAACTGGAGCTATTTGAGTTTAAAACAAGGCCTATTGGGAATATTGCTCAAAGTGGAGAAAAAAAAGGAGGATCCGAATCTGGTTTAAAATCAAATAGCAGCAGGGCACAAGACTCTGCCGTTAATCCCGGCAATACTGCTGATATGGATAACGATGTCGTAATCGAAGATGGCATGTTATTTTGTAACAGTTGCCTTCGGTTTTATCCAATAGTTGAGGAGATTCCAATAATTTTGCCTGATGAACTTCGAGATAAAAACAATGACCTTGATATTTTAAGGAAATGGAATAATTCACTGCCAGAGAAAGTTGTAAAAAGGTCTTTACCATGGCACCTATGAATATTTTGTTTAGAATCTTTTATTTTGGTTGACAATATGTGGACAAAATCTTTCCGTCAATGATTTTGCTAAATTAAACAGGGGTTAACTTTTAATGTTGATGGGGTGTGATAATCTGAATTGTTTATGGTTTCCCTTTAATTTTTAAGACGCCATTATAAATTTTAGTTTTGTTTGTTTGCTTTGCCCTTTATTGTTCACTACTCTGCAGTTGATTGGTCTTTAGTCGTAAAAAATGGTAAGATTTATTGTTATTTTATTCACTATTTATATCGATTGCATCTACTGTACGCATTAGATGGCTTTTTCGTATTCTATCACTCTGTCATCTTTTTTAAATATTGAGGAAACCTACAAAACTTTGGAAAAATTGTCCGCAATAGGTTTTAACCACCTGGAAATGTTTGGCGAACCTGGTGAGACAAATCTAAAGCAAATAAACGATGTTTTACTGTCTTTTAATTTTAAAATCATAGGCGTTACCGGAATGTGGGGAAAGATAAGTCCTTTAGGTTGGAAACGAAGGTTATTAAGTAATGATGTTTCCTTTAGAAAGTATTCAGAAGATTATGTAATAAAATGCATTGAGATGTGTAGTTATTTTGGGGGAAATAAAATAAACATTTGCTTATTTTCGGATCCTATTTATTCTTTTGATGTGACTCACAGACTTGTTTCACAGAATGATAAAAGGAAGGTTCTTGCAAAAAGTTTTTCAGTTCTGGATAGTTTAGCAAACCGCTCAAAAGAACATAAGATTGATTTGTTATTGGAGCCTTTAAACCGATACTCTACGCCATATTGTTCAAACCTTGAGGACGCATTATTTGTGATAACTAATTGTAAAAGTCTGGGTATTATGTTGGATACCTATCATATGAATATAGAGGAAGATTCTTTTGATGACACTATTTTGAAATCAAAAGATTTCTTGTACCATCTGCATTTTGCGGATAACAACAGAAAAATGCCTGGTTTTGGTCATATAGATTTTGAGAAAATCATATCAACCTTAAAGGATATGTATTATTCTGGAACAATAAGCTTTGAGCCAAACATTTCCAGCATTGACTATCAAAAAGATTTAACCTTGGGCAAAAAGTTTCTGGAAAGTATTGAATCAAAACATCAATAGCAGAGAGGTATCATTAACATACGTATATATAGTTATTTTATCTCCGTTGTCCAATTATTGTATTTATTATAAATATTCAACAAATAACATAAATTTTAATTTGTTATCGCATATTATACACATATTTATTAATAAAGGATGTTATTATTAGGATTATATCAAATTGAGCGAAGCTTATTTATTGTTGAATGTAAACTATAAGAAACAACCTGATGTAATTGAGAAGGTAAACCAGTTGTCTACGGTAAAATCTGTAAAAACCGTTTATGGGATTTACGATGTTTTAGTCGTTTTAGAATCAGAAAATTTGCAGGAGGTAAAAAACGATATTGATAGCAATATATACAATATAGATGGGATTGAAAATTTAACTACATTAATTTCGGTGTCATAATGTGGCAATTGAAGAATATGAAGTTATAATAATAGGGTCCGGTCCTGCTGGTCTTTCAGCAGGCATATTTGTTGCAAGGCAGAGAACTAAATGTCTTCTTATATCAAAGGATCTTGGAGGTCAACTAAACCTTATTCCTAAACTAGAAAACTATCCTGGTACAATAATGTCTAGTGGTCCACTTTTAGCAAGAACCCTTGAGAATCAGTATTTGACATTTCATGGAGAAATGGTTTACGATACTGTCGAATATATTGATGAATCATCACAAAATGATTCCCCCAAAATGAGCGATCTTGATTCTATAACCAAAGATACTGAGCAAGGGAAAGAAATTGATGTGGCCGTAATGAATGAGACAAAAGAACCTGTGAAGAGTTCAAATTTATTGAAGGTGAAAACCTTGCGCTCAGAGTACCTTACCAAAGCTGTTATCTTAGCCCCTGGCAAGGTCCCTAATAACCTTGGAGTAGAAAATGAGACAAACTTCCAAAACAAAGGAGTACACTATTGCACAAAATGTGATGCCCCTTTTTATCAGGGCAGAACCACCGCAACTGTTGGTGTGGGAGGATACCTCGTAGAATCGGGAATATTGTTATCACGAATGGCTTCAAAAGTCTATCTTGTCTATAGAGGGGGCCAGCTTGGTGGAGACAAAGACCTGATAGCGTCAATAAAGAAAAAAAACAATGTAGAATTGGTGCCAAATTCATCTATTACATCGATTTCTGGTGGTAATGCATTACAGCAAATTCGTTTAAAAGATAATTCGGGGTTAGAAAAAACAATTAACGTTGATGGATTATTTGTTGAGATGGGCTCAAAAATCAATTTAGGCTTTGTCAAGCATTTAATCAAAATAAATTCAAAAGGCGAAATAGAGGTATCTGAAGGTGGTAAAACAAGTCATCCCGCAATATTTGCTGCGGGGGATGCCACAGATATCCCATATAAGCAAATAGTTGCCGCGTGTGGAGATGGAGCTGCTGCGGGAATTTCCGCTTTTAACCATATAGAAAAATTAAAGGGAAAACCCGGCATTCGTTCTGACTGGAAGAAAACCATAGGAGACACTATCTATCACTATTAAATACCTATAGAAATTTATTAGTAGTGGTGTGTTGTAGATGGTGTTACTTAAGAATAAGAACAAGGCCTTTATGTCCAAAAACTAAATACATGGTAATTATCAATTCTAATATTATTATTGTTCCTCATTATTTTGCTTGTAAGCTCCCTTGTTTTTTCTATAAAACTCATTTAATGAAGTTTTATTTTTGTCATATTCGTATAAAACAATAAAA
>JBNJLU010000282.1:0-3353 GCA_050591185.1 Candidatus Nitrosocosmicus sp. | reverse complement strand
ATTTAACTCATGGATCGGAAACCTTTTTGCAATAATGTCCATCTTCTCTCTAGTGGGTTTCTCAACATGCACCCATTCTAGGTTTTCATTCTGGATTGTTTCAAGCCCTTGTATATGATGTGGTATATGCATTATTCATAACAACCTCGATTTTACGTGATGGTATTAATAAAATGTTTACTAATGATGTTAAATCATTTTCCCTTCAGGAAATCAGATAAAGATGCAAATGATGATGACGACTATGGCGTAGGAGGGGAATTAGTGTTATTTTATTGACAACTATGCTGTTATCGTTTTGCATTTTGATTTTTATCTATCCTATGGGGTTCAGCCATACTATTGTAAATGTTCCTATTCTCAATGATGATGTATTGCGAACAATGCGAACAACAAAGAGATTTTGTGCCCTGTATCTTTCCTTCATTCATCTTCCAATTTTTCCGGCTCGTGCCTGACATTCAGCTTAATGATACATAAAAACAATAAGGCGTTTGTTTTAATTATGGGGATTTGCATAAATCAAAAAAATAAAAAAATATGTAAAAATTGTCTATTGTATCAAAGTAAGGAATATGTGATACTGTTTATGACAAAAGGGTTAGGGAGATAATGATTCTTCCGCTTCATCTAATACTGTATTTATTGCATTGACGGTTTGTCTGATATCCTCTATTGGTGCATTGCTGTCTATCTGCGCACTTAGTTGCTCCCTCAGTAGTTCCTCTCCCTGTTCTGATAGCTCTTCACCTATTGGCTCCTCAATATGCTCAAAATTGTCCAAATACGCGGTTGTTGCCAATTCACTAGCCTTTGCAGTGTCATTATCTGCATATGCCGATGTTGTTTGATTGAGCAATGACCTAATATTCAAGATATAATCTTGAGTACTTGTTTCATTATCCGCTGATGTCGACACATTCCCAGTAGAATTGCCTTGAGTATTATTTACCTGGGCAAATGATGGTGTTAATGTAGTATTGTACATTAGTGACGATACTGCGGCCACAGCGAGAATCATGATTATTTTTCTTTGTTGAATGTTTGTAAACACGTCAGAATGTTTATGAATTAATGTATTTAATTCATTATTTGATTCTCTTTTTTGAGAATATACAACCAAATTCTATTTGATTTAGAACTGCTGAGTATATGCATCTGTGTCCTTCTCTTGAATTAAACCTGTTGCTAGCTTATTTGTTAAACAAACCACTATTTACAATAAAGATGCCATTTGAAATTAATTAAAGTATCAAAGTGTGTGTAAATGAGTGCCTGTTGCCGTCTCCACCAAGCATTCCAATTTAAAAATATGTCTGCTCAGAGGGACATGAATTGTAATGGGATCTCAAGGTTTGTTATTCATTTACATTGTTACTACAGAATAGAATAAGAATTTAAAGTTATTGCCACAAGATGTCAAAGTGGTAAACACATCTGAAATTATTTGGTATGTTGTAAAATGCAAGTCAAAAAATAAAACCAAATATTTCTAATATGTGGTTTTCAAATTCCTTTGTTCTCGGTGCGTGCCATGAATGTTTTCTTGCTGCATAATTTTGTTTTGTTAATGACTTGTCCCGTATTTAAGAAGTTAAACAATAATACTGTGTCTTGAATTATGCCATCATGTCACTAATAATATTTAATTTAATAACCTATATCGGTAGCAATAATTAATATGTTTTAAATTTACAGAATGCTATTAGTTTGATCCCAATTGTTTCAGTCTTTCTATTGATAATGTTTTTTATAATTATTAATCCCGTATTTAACAATCATGCAAGCCAGCAAATGGATATTTCAAAAATTCCAATGCCTTGTATATCAACGTCGAAATATTCCGACAAGGGTTTTGTTACTGATTATCAAGAATTTTCTTTTGTAGGGAATATGGTAAATACTACAACTACATGGATAGCAGACTATGGATATGCTGGAGTGTTTTTCGCTGCATTATTGGAAAACCTTTTTCCACCTATACCGAGTGAATTGGTATTTCCATTAGCTGGTTTTACTGCATATTCTAAAAATTTGGGGTTGGTAGAAGGTGCCCTCGGTATGGCTATTATGGGGGCAGCTGGATCTACTGTAGGCGCAATAATAATTTATTATGCATCGAGGCAAATAGGCAGACCTGTAATTCTAAGATACGGAAGATACATTGGAATTGGGAAAGAGGAACTAGAAAAAACAGAAGAATGGTTTGAAAGACACGGTCAATCAGCAGTATTTTTTGGGCGGATGGCGCCTGGGATAAGGGAAATTGTGTCGATACCTGCAGGTATTCAGAAAATGAGGCTATCGGTGTTTATTCTCTTTACCTTTGCAGGATCATTAGTGTGGTGTGTTTTTCTCACGCTTGTCGGTTTCTATGCAGGGAAAGCATGGAATAGATTCTACGATAAATATTCCATAACTTTTGATATAATGGCTGTTGTTATAGTGATTGGAATTGTTTTGGGAATTGTTCTTAGACATTATAAAATTAAACGAAATAAAGACCGTAAAGGAAATCAATAAGATACTAAAACCTAGAAGATTCAGAGGCCATTTAATTATGGATTTACTCGGGAAATAAGTTTTTTTATTGGATTAAGTTTAAGACATAGAGATAAGGACTCGAAACTGTGTTTTTAGAATCGGATTCTCCAATGAATCATTTTATGTTGTTATTGGTTCATTTGGTATGAGCGATTTCTCTATTTATGGTATTCTTTATCGATATTGGTTTAATATCAATGAACTATGGATATGGTTGACTGTTGAATGTGAGAAGGTGGAAGTGTGGCGAATCCATATGGTTATGTGTTGTTTTTATGCATTCATAGAAATTTTTGATGCCTACTATAACAGCAGTCTTGGCTTAAAGATCAATATGATTGCCTTCTATCTTTTCTCATTTATTTGAGAGTCCAAATGTTTATTTAACTAAGATAGCTTTTGTAATTTAGTATAATCGGCGCTAATATTGTAGTACATTGCCGATGACAAAGATATATTTCATAAAAAATCCATGTTACCATTATTATCTCATGATTTTATAGCACATTTTACTGATGTTACCATTTTTGGAAAAATCCTATGGATCAGCTTTGGTTTAAATGCTTTAATATAACTGAATCAGTTTTGAATTCATCTTGAAGGTGGGTATCTCATTGCCTCAGGCAGGTTCACAGGCAACAAGGGAGAATGTACTTCATATGGCACAAATGGCAGAAAGTGAGGGTCTTGACTCCCTCTGGGTGTTTGAAAGTGCTTTGTCGCCTAACTCAAACTATTTAGCTGGGATTTAACCAATTTATCGTTCTTGATGGATTGGCCTTCTTACAACCGCTCATTAGTTAGACGTG
>JBNJLU010000281.1:0-3357 GCA_050591185.1 Candidatus Nitrosocosmicus sp. | reverse complement strand
ATTTCAATCAGATTGATCGGCATATTGATGGTTTCATCATTGTTAATAATTCCTAATGTTGCTGCTTTGTTGCTTGGATACGGATTCAAAAAAACTCTTTTACTTTCAGCGTGCTTTTCTGTGCTGTCTGTAGCTATAGGGACAATTTTATCATATGAGATAAATGTTACCCCAAGAGGAATGATTGTATAGGTGTCTACCGGCATATTTTTTTCATTAAGCGCCTCAAAATATGTTGCCTCAAAAATACCCCTAAACAAAAATCAATAGGTCATTCTTAATCTTTTTATTCCTGCATTATTTATACTTACCAATATTATTATTATTGTTACTAGCTAAATATACTATATTGTAGGGCTAATGGCGTTTGACTGTAAATTGCTGAATGCCTTTGCTCAGCTCCTCCCTCCCCTCCCTCTACACACCAATACTTCTTTCTTTCTCTCTTTCTTTTCACGCTTAAATTTGCAATTTTTTGAATTGAATCATTCTGTTTTTTGATGTTTTAATGGTCTTCACTGTTTATTTGGTCGAATCGATGAAGCACACACAGGGCGCATTTGTTCCTGTATTTTGCCCTTGACAATAATTAAAAAAAAAGTATCATAAGGAGTTGTTAAAGCAAATTGACTTATCTATAACTATTATATGCATAAACATATCTCAAAGAAGGGAGTCGCAAAATCATTGGCAAAAAACTGTCCTCTGATAAAATGAAATAAATTAATAGGCAATGTACCCTTAATTTTTATTTATACATGCAGATAAACCTTGATGATGATAAAATTTCTTCTTTCCTTTCATTTATGGGTTATAACTCTCTTTTTCCTCCCCAGCAGTTAGCGATAGACAATGGGTTGCTGGATGGGTCTAGTGTTCTGGTTACCACCCCAACGGCAAGTGGTAAAACGCTGATAGCCATACTAGCCGCTATCAAATCCCTGGAAAAAGACAAGAAGGTGGTGTATTTGACCCCCTTGAGATCACTTGCCTATGAAAAATTCACAGATTTCAATGAAATCGATAAATCCAAAATTTTTTCAAGAAAAATCAAAATAAAGATTAGTACCGGTGATTTTAATACCTCAAATACCCAATTAGGAAACTCTGATATTGTTATTCTAACCAATGAAAAGCTAGACTCTATCCTAAGACAAGGCGTTTCATGGTTATCCAATGTGGGGCTTTTTATTTCAGATGAGATTCACCTGATTGGTGATTTAGACCGGGGTTCAGTATTGGAAATGGTTATTACAAAAATAAAAAAATTTTACCCCGCTTCCCAAATTCTGGGTTTAAGCGCCACTGTGACAAATTCCCCTGAGATATCTGACTGGTTAGGGTGCAAATTAATAGAAAGCTCCTGGAGACCAACAAGGCTGTTGGAAGGGGTTTATTCGGATGGTGTCGTTTATTACAATGACGATTCCAAAATAAATGTATCTGAATCAGGTAAGGATACATCGTCTATGGCAGTGGACTTGGTATTGGATTCCATAAAAGATGGTGGCCAAAACCTTGTGTTTGTTGAAACCAGAAAGCGATCGATCTCATTAGCCAAAACATCTTCTGAAATAGTTTACAAAAATTTGTCTTTGGAAGAGAAAAAAACAGCGCTAAAGCATTCAAAATTGATTTTGGAAAACAACGATGATACTGATTTGACAAAAACTTTGTCGAATTTGATATCATTGGGAGTTGGTTTTCACCATGCCGGGCTAAGTTTATCAAGCAGAGAAGTGGTCGAAAAGGCTTTTAAAAGCGGGGCCATCAAGGCCTTGTTTGCCACACCCACCTTAGCCGCTGGTGTCAACCTCCCTGCTCGTAGAGTTATAATCACAAATGTCTCCAGATATGATTTTAGATACGGGGCAAACATTCCAATAACTGTTCTTGAATACAAGCAGCTGTGTGGAAGGGCGGGCAGACCCCAATATGATACTTATGGAGAATCAATAATATTATCTGATCCCAGAACATATTACGAGGATATATATGACCACTATATCTTGGGTACCCCCGAACCACTAAACTCCAGCCTTGGAAATGATGTGGCAATAAAAATCCATTTACTGGGGACCATTTCCTCTTTTCTTGGAATCGATATTGATGACATCTATGATCTGTTTTCAAAAACATTCCATTCTTTCCAAAACAAAAACAGCTCGTCTCTCTATAACAAAATAGACACATCCTTGGATTATTTTATGGATGAGGGCCTGGTTAAGTTTGAAAACAATAGGTATTATGTTACCTCATTTGGTAAATTAGTATCTGGGCTGTACCTTAACCCTGAGACCGCTGTAGCGTTTAAAAAAATAATAAAATCCGTCAAACACCGCTCCCTAAAAACAAATAATGTTTTCGGTTTCTTGCACATAATTACCACAAGCACAGATTTTTACCCCAAGTTCTCTTTTAGGAAACAGGATATCGAGGAGTTTAGCATTATATTCTATAATAACTACGATGAGTTTTTTTTTGATGTGGACGTGATGGATTGCTCAAGAAGCCTTTGGACTCTATACGAATGGATCAACGAATCCACTGAAAAGAGAATTCACGAAAAGATGGGGATAGACCCCGGTGATGTCCATAGAATCGTTGAAGTTTCAAAATGGTTGATAACATCTATCTTTGAAATAGCCAAATTGCTTGGAAGAACCGATTTGCTTCCCGTTATCTTTTCACTTGAAAACAGAATAAAACACGGCGTGAAGATGGAACTTGTTCCGTTGGTCCAAATCAAAGATATTGGAAGAGCTAGAGCCCGTTCCCTGTATTCAGCTGGAATCCATGTCCCAAACGATTTATTGTCAATATCTGAAACCAGTTTATCGTCGATTCCAAAAATAGGGCCAAAATTAGCTAAAAAGCTGAAAAAAACGTATAGTTAATTATTATTTGGCCAAAACAAAACAAGGCAAAACAAATATCGTCATCCGTTGATGATGCTATTAACCTTCTCCTGGATTGACAATTCCCAAATTTCCCAATTCTGAGCCTATTCCATAACCCACCAATGCTATACCTGTACCCAGCAAAGACATCTCCAATCCACCTTTCCACCAACTTTTCTTTGCCATTTTGCCTTTAACTGCGCCTATCAAAAACGAAAACGACAAACTAATGGATATTGCAATCATTAATGCTATAAAATTTGTAATTAATCCTGTTTTGACAATAAAATATGGAACAATTGGAAGAATTCCTCCTATCAAAAATGATACAAACATTACAAACGCTCCCTTAATTGGTGAACCTATTATCTCCAAATTGAGACCCAATTCCTCAGTAAGCATCGTCTTTAACCAAACCTGTTTGTTTGAAATAATTTTGTTTACCACCATATCCAGC
>JBNJLU010000280.1:0-3361 GCA_050591185.1 Candidatus Nitrosocosmicus sp. | reverse complement strand
TTTCTGGATAACCTAGCATATGAAAGCAAGGAAATAACATGAAATGGATGGACTGATGGTCATAAAGCTGTTTGGTAGTAATTATGCAAGAGATCTAATAAACCAACACCATTTCACTCCAAAAGTTGTTTTTAATTCGATCTAACTGTGGTTATCTTAAAACTAATTATAATTACTAAAGTTAAATCAATACAACAGAATACAAAATTTATTGGAAATGTTGGCTAATTCAAGAAAAATCAAAAACTATGAAATATTATCTAATGAGTATAGGTAGAAAAAGGATCAAATAAATTAAGTTATATGATATTATCTGTTTTTCTAAATCTTAGATGATCCTTAACAATGCAATTAGAATTACACCATTACAATATCGCTAACAATAATGCCAAATCAAACTTTATAGACAATAAAACTAAAGCATTATCACGTGAACATGCCTATTGAAATATAGCAAAATAATCTCCTTTCTGCCTAGTGCAACAGAAATATTATTTGAGATAGGCCTTGACGATGCGTTAAAAGGCGTTACACATGAATGCACATATCCAATCAAAGCATCAAGCAAACCCCAAATCATTTATCCGTCATTTGATGCTAATAGTCTAAACAGCAGTGAAATAGATAAAAAAATAAGAGATTTGTCTATCAATAATAAGCCAATATTTATCATAGACTCAGAAACAGTTAAAGAAATAAAGCCTGATTTAATAATTAGCCAAAATTCTTGCGAAGTTTGCGCTCCTTTTAGCAGGGAAATCCAGCAGGTGATTTCTTTTTTAGGGTACACGCCAAGAAATCTTGAACTAAACCCTAAAAATATCTGCGACATTTTCGAAAGCATAATCCTAATAGGTCAAGAAACATGCGATATTCAAAAAGCTCAACATCTAGTAAACAGATTAACCGAAAGAATTGATTGGGTTAAACAAAAGTTAAAAAACAGTGATATAGGAAATAACGTTAAAAAACAAAAAATCATTTGTCTAGAGTGGGTGTCTCCTTTTTACGTAGCAGGTCATTGGGTGCCACAAATGGTTGAACTTGTTGATGGAATAAACGGAATAGGGAAAACAGGTGATTTGTCTAAAATTATTTTAATAGACGATATTGTAAATTTTGACCCAGATAAAATTATCATTATGCCGTGTGGTTTTGATCTGGATAAAACATGCAAGGAAGTAACGAATTTGAATAAAGATAAAAAATGGAATTCTCTAAAAGCTGTAGAGATGGAGGAAACATATGTGGTAAATGCAAATTCATATTTTAGCAAACCAAGCCCGAGAATAGTTACCGGAATAGAAATATTGGCAAAGATACTTCATCCGGATCTGTTTGAAGAACTAAAAATTCCAAGCGACTGCTATAGAAAATTGGAGAACTATCAATCTGACAAGGTGATGTCAAGTCCATTTACGCATGATCCTAACACTGCATTATAACAAAAACACCCATTTTTAGTTCCCTTGTTATCAAAACTTATAGGATAAGCAGTGGATTGACCATCTTTGTTTGAAATTAATGAGTTAACAGGGAAAAACATAACTGACTCTGGATCATCAGCATTGTCATTATAGCCATACAACAGATTTGAGATATTTACGTCAAATCTTATCTGATATGGCCTATTTGCAATTTTATTCCACCATTCGACACCGGTAAAACAGTTTGAAAATTGGTAAGAAAATGATGGATTATTACTCAAGTTCAGAATAAACGTCTCATCAGTTTCATTATTTAAATTTTTTAAATAGTATTCAATTGATGATTGCGACTTACTGAACCTAATTTGCCTCAAATAATTGTGCCCTATCTCGGGAAGAACTTTTGTAAATCTGTATTTATTGTAACCACCAAATATTGCTTCAAAATAATTCTGATTGTCAAACTGACATATAAGGTTTAACTCAACCGCAATGTTTTGTTGATTGAATACTTCTAGTAGATATAACATCCATGACTTATCGGGTATGTCGTTTTTATATTCTCGATTAATCTTTATATTATCGGATATAATGTTAAATTTCTTAAAGTAATCCCTGTAATATGTTTGAGGATTATTTATTGAACCAATCCAATAATGCAATGGTATCAGTATGTCTGTCAATTATTTAAAATGAGCAAAATAATTGTTGAGATGTAAATTTTGAAACGATGATTTTTATTTTACAAAAATGGATAAAGATTGATTAACTGTTATCTATCCTGTTGGACCGGTCTCAACAAAATCTCATTTACATTTACGTGGTTAGGTGTTTGCAAAGCATAAAGAATGCAGTTTGCAATGTCATCTGCTTGCAAAGGCTCCATCTTTTTCACATTTTCAATGAAAGCATTTAGTGAAGTATCGGTAATAGTTTCAGTTAGTTCCGTTGCTACAACGCCTGGCTCAATACAGGTAACCCTAACGTTAGACCGTATGCTAAACTCTTGGCGAATTCCCTCACTGAATGCGGTAATGGCATGCTTTGTTGCACAATAAACACTTCCAGCGGGAAAAACAATTCTTCCGGCTGTTGAAGACATATTTACAATATGGCCTGATTTATTTTTTGCCATGTGTGGTATTACTGCAGCTGTGCAATAGAAAACGCCTTTTATGTTTACATCAACCATTCTGTCCCATTCATCTATTTTTTGGTTTTTGATGAAACTCAGAGGCATTATTCCGGCATTATTAATTAAAATATCGATATTACCATATTTTTCAAGAGCAATTCTTGCAAAATCAAAACAATCTTCTTTTTGGGTAACATCAAGTTTCTGGACGGTTATATCACCACCCAGGTTTTCTATTGTGCTTTTTAGTTCATTTAGCCTTTCAGTTCTCCTTGCTCCTGCTACAATTTTAACTCCTTCTTTAGCAAGTGCTATCGCAGTTGAATACCCTATACCACTACTAGCACCCGTAATCAGGGCAATTTTACCTTTAATCATTAATGGAGGTATAACCGATTTATTTTTAAGTCTATTTGTCTTTGATTCAATTAGGTTTTTATTTACTCACGGTTTATACTTTTTATTTTAAAAAGCACAGTATTCAATTCTTTCAAATCAAATAAGGGTATAGTAATTGACTGATAATAATGCCAGAGCATCAAATTTGTTAAGATTGTATCGAATCTATTGCACTTTAGGCGTTCGTAGGATGATATACAACATTAAATAAAACTCCAATATGGTTTAACAACCGATTGTAAAAGGTTAATAATTTCTATTTGGTTATTACTATAATGACATCTGGAAGATACTTTAACAGAGGTGTAAAGGCCCTTGATGAGCCAAATGTTGGCTTTGTTGCACGAGAGACATCGGATAAAATCATTATATTTGGAGGAAATAATGAGAGGTATGATGT
>JBNJLU010000279.1:0-3364 GCA_050591185.1 Candidatus Nitrosocosmicus sp. | reverse complement strand
TCAATTATTCCATTATGAACAACAGCTATTTCAGATGTGCATGAAAAATGAGGATGTGCATTTTTATCATTTACACCACCATGTGTTGCCCACCTAGTGTGTCCAATTCCTACATGTCCAGGCAAATTGTGTAGTTCTAGGGCTTTATCTACTTCAGCAACTTTACCCACACCTTTACTTATCAATATTTTTCCGTCATTAAGAGTTGCTATTCCAACGCTATCATAGCCTCGATATTCCATTTTTTTCAGGCTATCAACTAACAAAGGAGCAGCGTCAGTTAATTGTCCATTAAAACCAATGATAGAACACACATTAACAAATAAAATAAATGATTTAAAACCTTTATCAAACAAAAAATCATACCGTTATAAAATATCTTATAATATAAAACCAATAATTTAAATAATAAATAAAAAAAATTAGTCAAAGTATACAAGAAAATTTATACCAGTAATAAAATATTAATGGTAGTCACAACAAAATGGGAATTGAAAAAAAATTAGTTTATGGAAAAGACGGCAAAATATTTGAGAAAAAAATTCATATTTTAGAAAACGAAAAAAAAATTCATATTTTATCCAATCCAATAGCATGGAGAATATTAAAATCCATATCGGATAAGCCAAAATATACCGCTCAAATAGCGAAAGAATTAAAAATTTACGAACAAAGTGCGTATTACTACATTAAAAAATTAATCTCCATCGATGCAATCAAAGAAGAAGGAACGGACTTTGTTCGGGGTGGCACAGCAAAACTTTACCAATGTGCGAGTCCATCTTTTGGGATAGAGATGTCATGGGGCGAAAAATTAGTGATCAATCAAACCACGGAAAGCAATATAAAAAATATCAATAGCCAAATGACAAGAAAATTTCTTCATGGATTTATTGATAAAGAAAATTTCTTTGACGGGCTAGTAATTGTAGGTTCGCCTAATCCTCACGGCATTTTTAAAACATCTGCAAGAGATGGCCATTATGCAATCCAACTAGCTTTCTACCTAGGTACATTATGTAATGTACCTGATGGATTTATTGTAAAACTTGATGAAGATGCAAAGGCAGAAAAAGAATTGGAAGGCAATAATTTAATTATAATAGGTGGACCGGGAACAAACATTGTTTCAGCAGAATTTAATAAATATTTACCCATAAAATTTAATGATGAGAATTACTGGTCAGGATTGGTAGATAAAACAAGTAAAATATATCATTTAGACAATTTAGGTCTAATTGCCAAAATAAAAAACCCATTTAACAAATTAAAAAATATAATTTTAATTGCAGGAGTAAGATCCATTGGTACCAAATCTGCAGTAATTGCATTTACAAGTTTTAGTAAAAAGACATTTTCAGATTATACAGGTAATGAAAATGAGTGGGCGGCAGTTGTCCAAGGATACGATATGGACAGTGATGGAAAAATCGATTATGTGGATATTGAAAAAGTTGAGAAAATATAAAAATATTTACGATTTAGGAGGTATTGCTAGCGGCTTCGATAACGGGGGTGAAATGAATTAATATTTGGGTTTCTTCATCTTTTTTTACCAGGTAACCGGGTAAATTGATTTTTCTATCACCAATGCTAACATGGCCATGAACAACAATTTGTCTTGCCTGATAAGGAGATTTTAAATTAGAACGTTTCATTACCAAGGTTTGCAATCGTCTTTCTAAAATATCTTCAATTTTAAGATTAAGAATATCATCCAATGTAGAGCTATCTTCTACAATACCAAGCCTAGACAAGTAATTCAAGAGTTTGGTCTCTTTCTCATGTCGCACATCTGTTGAAATTGCCAACAGAGCTCTAGCTTGATTCCTAATTCTAGCAATTTCTGTTTGAGCCTTCCATAACTCTTTTTTATTTCGTAAACCATAGGAACCAACTACGTATAATTCTGAACTGATTTGGTCACTTGTCCAAATGCTTCGAGGCCTAGTATAACTCTTTTTGGCTTTTCTTGGATCTCCCATTCATATCACCACGTTATTTTTTTGCGGTATTTCCAGAGGAAGCACCAGGCTTTCCCATAGCTTTCTTTACACCCACGGCAGTTTGTTTTCGTCCAGTATTTCTAGTTCTTTGACCTCTAACTCTTAATCCAAACATGTGTCGGTAACCCCTCCAGCTCATGATTGATTTCTCTCTTTCTATATCATTAGATTTAGTAAAATCTAAATCAGATGTAATAAGATGAACATCTGTACCAGTATCCATATCTTTTCTTCTGTTAAGATACCAATTTGGTACTCCCATTGAACGGATATTTTTTATAGCACCTTCAACGTCAGAAATGTCTTTATCAGTAAAAAAACCGACTCTTAAATAAGGACTTATATTTAGTGACTGTAGAATAACCTGGGCTAAATTGTAACCAATACCTTTCACTTCACTTAAAGCTACGATGGATTTTTTACTACCTTCAATGTCTTTTCCTGCGATTCTGAGAATATGTTTAAAATCTTCTAGCGACAATTTACTTATTATAACAGAATTTTGTTTTCCTAAATAAAAACTATGCTAGTGCAGTACAATTTAATATCAACAAAAATCACAAATACATATAAAAATTACATATATCTCAATTTTTAAGAAACACGATTTTTATTTTAATCATTCTTTCTAATAACAATATAAAATATTTATACTAACTGAGACGAATATAGGCAAAATAAATCTTATATTAAAGAACTTGCTATAATAATTAAGCAAAGATGAGAAAAGAACAAAAATTGGAAAAACTAGAATTGTCAAATGATAAAGAAGTGCAAGAATGGGAAAAATATCAACAAGATTTAGAACTTGCCATAGAAAACCATTAATCAATTTTTCTTTACAATAATATAATCTATCTTCCTTTATAGGTTACAAAAAATTCCATATTCTACTATTTTCAGAATAAAAATTAATAAGTCACTAGCGATATAAAACATACAAAGATGATATCTGATTGGTTTTCCAGGGTTGGAAGTGCCATTCCCAGAGGTTTCTCTCGTCATTACATTCTTGAGCTTTTGTCAGAACAACCCATGACAGGTAAGGAAATAATAGACAAAGCCATAGTTCAAACGGGCGGAAAATGGAAGCCATCACCAGGTTTAATATATCCATTACTAGGCAAATTATTAGGAGAAGGATTAATAGAAGAGCATGAAAATGGAAGGTATAGGGTAACAAAAAAAGGAATATCAATATCGTCTGACATAAAATCAGCCCATAATATAATACAAAAACATCTAGAAGTTGTGCTTAGGATAGGAAACATGGGCAGATTCATGACAATGGACTTACTTGATAGACTAACAGCAATAGGGTCAACTCTCAGTTCTAATTTAGATAGAATGACAGAAGA
>JBNJLU010000278.1:0-3382 GCA_050591185.1 Candidatus Nitrosocosmicus sp. | reverse complement strand
CTGAATAATCCACTCACCCTTTTAGTTTCAGGTGGACATACCATGATTCTTGTATACCACAAAAATAAATGGAGAGTTTTCGGTGAAACTTTGGATATTACTATTGGTCAGCTTTTGGATCAGATTGGCCGAAGCATGGGGTTTGCTTCCCCTTGCGGTAATAAAATTGAAGAATTGTCTGATTTATCTGATAAAAATTTGATATACCAATTACCATATGTTATCAAGGGAAATGATGTTTCGTTTTCAGGATTGTTGACTGCCGCTAAAACGTTAATACATGAAAAAAAACACAACCTATGTGATATATGTTTTTCATTGCAGGAAACTGCATTTTCTATGGTAGTGGAAGCCGTAGAGCGTGCATTATCATTTACTGAAAAAAAAGAATTTCTGATAGTGGGTGGTGTTTCTGCTAATAAACGTTTATCTCAGATGTTGCACCTAGCCTGTGAATATCATAACTCTGTTTTTAAATCATGCCCTTTACAATTCTGTGGTGATAATGGCACACAAATAGCTTGGACTGGGCTTCAATCATATCTTCATTCCTCATCTTCAAAAGTCGATCCTGAAAAAGCATCTATACATCAATCTTGGAGATTGGATACAGTTGATATCATGTGGCGATAATCATTCTTGTCTGTTATTATGTTTGTCAAGCTGTATTTGGATCTCTTTTGCCCATCTTCCAGGACCCAGAACCCCAAACTTGTAAACGCTGCTATTTTTTAAAACCAACACTAGTTTTTTTATAATTAATCCCTCCGATTTGACGTTGGATATCTCATTGAATTTTATTTCCACTTTCTCATCAATCAATTTCTTTGATAAAGTTACTATACGACCCTTGGTTTTTTCAAAGACTATTTTTTTATTTGTAAGCGTAAGGATGCCGCTTTTTAATTTGTCTTCTGAACAGTCTTCTAGTAAAATTACTTTTTCGTTATTTGCAGATTGAGGTTTTTCATCCATGCTTTTTAAATCTGTGCCATACTACTAAAATTATCTATTGATGAAGGTTAAAAAGCTGTTAAAAAAAGGTGCCGAATCTGAAATATATCTAATAGATTGGTATGGACATGATGCGGTTTCGAAAATTAGGTTATCAAAAAAATATCGCCATCATCATATTGATTTAATTTTAAGAAAACAAAGAACATTGCATGAAGCGAACATTATTTCCTCTGCAAAAATGATTGGAGTTGAAACTCCATTTATCTACTTTCTCAATTCAAACAATTTTGAAATAATAATGGAATATATTCATGGCAATATACTAAAAGATAACTTCTCCCCGGACTATTGTGTGGAACTGGGAAAAATTGTAGGAAAACTTCATTTTTACAATATAATTCATGGTGACATCACCACCTCTAATTTTATCTTGGTGCCGCAAAATCGTTTAGTTGTAATTGATTTCGGTTTGTCTTTTTTTTCCGAACGTTTAGAAGATAAAGCGGCCGACATCAGATTGTTTAAGGAAATACTAAATAGCATTCATGTAGAGCACTTTGAAACATCTTTTGAAAATTTTTTATTGGGTTATGCTGAAGTTTATGGTAAAAGATCTTTAAAAATATTTGACACTGTCAATGAAATTGAACAAAGGGGTAGATATTCAAGATAATGTAAAATCCATTTTTTGCTATTATGATCATTTTAATCTTGTTGCATAATTTTTTTACACATTCCTTTTTCTTTATGTTGCATAAAATGAACCTGACAAAAATCTATACTACACTCATAGCAATGCCATCCGCATAAAGTATAACATACATTACATTTTGAAATAGGCTTATTGTAATCAAATTCTTTCGTTTGTTTGATTAGTCTTGGTTTTTGTGCCCTTTTTTGCGATTGTTGTCTCATTAGATTTATCCTCTGTTACTATATAAAACATCATATTGATGTTTGAAAAATGTTCTCCAATTATATGGATCTATCAACCTGTTTCATAAAATCAATATATTATTTAAGTTTTTTTAAATTCAATTTTAAACAAGTATTTTCTTTGACTATTATATGATGGATGAATATGCGGGGGGTGGGATTCGAACCCACGAATCCCTAAGGAACAGGGATGTAGGACTGGGATACCCCCAAGCTCATTCTAAGCTTCGCACTTTTTAAGACCTGCGCCGTTGACCGGGCTTGGCGACCCCCGCGTTATTATATATATTGTAAAAGCCAAATTTATCTATTGTTAATATGGCATATTCGGTGGTTTATTTTTTCACAATCTTTTTTGTTTATTGTAATAATCTGGAATTTTTATGATAAGAGATATTGCAAAATAATAACTTTGAAATAACTAAAAATATCTTTATTGCTAAAGGCAGTATATAAATGAATTTAGTTAAAAAAAAATTATTTGGAACCAATGGAATTAGGGGAATTTTTGGTAATGATCTTTCTATAGAATTCATAATTGATATTTCTCATTCTATTGGCTGCTTCTTTAAGAAAGGTCCTATCGCTTTAGGTTATGATGGACGTTCGTCAAGTTTTGCTATTTCAAAAATTGTTACATCCGTATTAATGTCTATGGGCATTAATGTCTATAATATGGGGTTAACTCCAACTCCTTGTCTACAGTTTACAGTAAAAAATTTAAATTTTTGCGGAGGGATAATGATAACTGCATCTCATAACCCTCCTGAATACAATGGTCTGAAACCCATATCTAAAAACGGAATAGAGTTATCGAGAAAAGATGAACAATGTATAGAAGATATTTATTATCAAAAAGAATTCACAAAAATATCATATTTAAATTTTGGAAATTCGTTTATTTTGGAAGATGCCATAGAAAAGTATGTAGATAAAGTTTTATCATTTGTAGATGTTGATGCTATAAGGAAATGTAAATTTAAAATTGTAATGGATTTTGGTAATGGCGTGCAATCGTTAGTGGCTCCATTAATTGCAAAAAAATTAGGGTGTGAAATATTGATTATAAACGGAAATATTGATGGAAGTTTTTCTGCGCGTGGCTCCGAACCAAAAATGGATAATTTAACTGATCTGACGGGGCTGGTAAAAAAAACTAATGCAGATCTGGGAGTTGCTTATGATGGTGATGGAGATAGGAGTATATTTTGTGATGAAGAGGGGATCATACACTGGGGTGATAAAACCGGCGCTATATTGGCCTATCATTTGATCAAAAACAAAAAACTCAAAACATCAGTGGTTTGCCCAATCAATTCCTCTTTAATTATATCGAGAATATGCGATAGTCTTGATAACAAAGTACTTTTTACAAAAGTGGGTAGTGTGGAAGTTACTCATTGCATGAGAGATAATAATTCAATAATTGGATTTGAAGAAAATGGTGGTTTTTTTTACGGTCCTTTAAATGAAGTGCGTGATGGGGCTA
>JBNJLU010000277.1:0-3386 GCA_050591185.1 Candidatus Nitrosocosmicus sp. | reverse complement strand
AACATAGACGCTATTGAGCGAGTAATCTCCTTTTCACTTACATCAGCAAAAATTTTCTTTTCCATAGTTAAATTTCATTTATGTGGTATTAATACATTTAACAATAGAAAATTGTTTGTTACTCTGTGAGCGAATAATCATCATTTGTCTTTTTCTTCCCCCTACTTTTTCCAATCTATTTTCATAACGTGAAACTTTTCTGGTTTTACATTTGAGACATCATACTTATAAGCGCTAACAGTCAATGTACTTTTGGACTTAGGTCAGGTGGTTTAAATGAAAAGAACAATATAGAAAAAACTGAATCTTATTCAAATACAGACACAACAGAAGGATCCTCTGGTACAGATACATCTAGGAAAACAGTAGACCTTATAAATTCACTTGAAGTTCAGGTAATGAAAGAAGAAGATGGAAATGACTTTATTGATGTTGATTTTGAACATCTTGATGAAGGAAAATTCTATCGTGTAGAATACCAAGGTGACGTTTACAGCATAGAAAAACTAGCCAATGGTAACATGGCATTTTATGAGGTAGTGAATTAGAGATGGCTGACTTTGCATCAGAGCCAAAAATATTAGGAGATTGCTCTAGCAGAACCATAAAAAAAATAGGCGAAATTGATCCACGTTCATTTGAATCAAACAAGGTAAAGGATATGGAGATAGAGAGTTGGAAAAGGAAAAAGTCCGAAAAATGGCATGTGTATATTGACAGCAAAACAGGTCATTTAAGAAAATCCAAAGAGGGGTATTAAGTCAGTATTTCTTTGAAATATCTATAGTAGAGATAAAGAGTCATTGTTTATAATTAGTTATCTGTATACACAACAAAAAAGGATTGATAAGATCTTTTTTAGTAAAAATACTTTAAATCACCAGCAGTCCATAAACATTTGAACGATATTATATAATTTCTATGAAAATAACGTTAAACTATTGTTATTTGGTATCATACCTATAAACGGGATCAGTATTTTTCATTCATTGATATTCATATAATAATCTAGTTTCATTTAGGTGAGAAAAGCATTCCTATTGTTTTAGTATCTAAAAGTTTAGGATTACTTTATCTGTCTCTAATGTATTTATTATGTTCTTGAAATTCCGCCTCTTTTTCCTATCGTGACAAATCCCTCATTCAGCTTTTCTCTTAAAATATCCAATCTTGCTACAACTCCAATAATCTTGTTAGTATTATCTTCCACAACAGGTACCAATTCAATCTCCTTTTTAACCATAATACCAATTATGTCATTTATTGGTGTATCTTGCTTTACTACTGAGGGGTTCGGAGTCATAATATCTTTTGCTGCCATAGCATTTAGCTTATGGCCACTCTGTATAGCTTTTAGTATATCAATGGCAGTCACAATGCCAACAACATAATCATTATCATCCACCACGGGCAAACCGTTGAATTCCCCAGCAAGCAGTCTTGAACTTATTTGTTCAGCATTGGTGTTTTCTTTTGCCACAACAATCTGCGTTGACATTAAATCTTTAGCATTCAAGTTTAATATTTCCCTAACTACTATCTTGCCTATATGGTATATAAGTTAGATATAATAAATTAGGCCGAATAATTTTCTTCAAAAAGACAATACTACTGGATAGGATTTATTCTAAATATTAAAATTTATTATATCAAAAATAAAATAATAATTTCACAGTACATTGATATAATTCTTTTACATTTATTTGATATGGCAAAAGACAGCGACAAAGATAAAGATGAAATAACTTTAGAGGAAAAAACAGGTAAAAAAAAGAATGGAGATGTGATGGACAAGGAGAGTTCAGAACAACTAGAAGAAGAACAAATAGAAGAACATCCAGAACATTGATAATATCTGTCCTCAATCAGTGAATCAAAAAATAGAATTCCGGTTAATATTCTTTCGTCCAAAGTCAAAGTATATTACAAAATAACAATATACCTAAATTTTAAACTCTATTATTTAATATTAAGTAAAATAAACGAATCCATCTTAACTCTACAAACATCTAATGATGATGCAAGACCCGAGTTTTTGAGCATTACATAACAATATGTAGATTTATATCTATTATTATAGAGCAATATTTTTAGCACTAATATTACTGAATTATTGTTATATTCAATAATAAATTAATTTTGAATATAATATAAATCAAAATTAAGAAGAATTAAAATACATTATCCTGGATAGAGAACCAGATAGCCTTGGTGATGTATTTGACAAACACATAGAATTTGAGTTTGATAAGGAAGATGTGGATGCAACTATGACTACCATGACGACGGATCCATATGTCCATCACGTACCTACTGTAACTGGGGGAATGGGTTACAATGGGGTTTACAATTTCTATAAAAACCATTTTATCGGAAAAATGCCAAAGGATATGAAAATTACTAACATATCAAGGACAATAGGGAATGATCAAGTTGTTAATGAACTTATAATAAGTTTTACGCATGATAAAGAGATTGAATATATGTTACCTGGAATAGAACCTACAGGAAAGTACGTTGAGATACCCCATGTAGTGGTTATGAAATTTGAAAACAACAAAATAGCTCATGAACACATATACTGGGATCAGGCATCAGTCTTAGTCCAGATAGGACTTCTTAAACCTGAAAAAATGCCAGTAACAGGAAGAGAACAATCAAAAAAATTGGTTTTATTTACATTTGATCGACCATTACTATGGCGGTCCTTTGAACATTTTTTTAATTCTTATTTTTGTAGTTGTTGAATGTTATGGCGATACAGCCTCTTTTGCCATGGTCAAGCATCTCTTTAGGTGATCTTGTTCTTCTTTCAGAATAGAATTGACAGTTGTTGATAATTTTTTGTTGTCAAAGTTCTTGCTAATTGCACTCAAAACCTCATAGTGGGTCACCTCTCCACCTTCTGCTAAACACAAAAACTCTATTGCTTCTGATGTGTCAGGTTCCTCGCCCAAATATGTTTTCATCATTTTGGTTGCTTTTTCCTCTGTCTCTTTAGCTGTTTCTTCAACTTCTTGAGTATCCAGTTTAATGTCCTTGTCTTCTGAAAGTTCAGAGACAACCTCCTGAATTTTATCTTCATGAGAATTGGCTTCTTTTTGTATATCCTTTGCTTCGTCTTTTGAATCTGATTTGATTAGCTTCATTGATATTAATTCATCAACTGCTTTTTGGGCAGCTCTTTCTAGGCCTAGAATTTCACCCAGTTTTCTCTCTAAATTTTTTATATTTTCTTTTGTTGTAGTGGCCGTAGTTTTTGAATTTGACATCTTCCCTATCTATATGTTAAGATATTATAAATAAAAGCTGCTTTGTCGCCTAACTCAAACTATTTAGATGGGATTTAACCAATTTATCGTTCTTGATGGATTGGCCTTCTTACA
>JBNJLU010000276.1:0-3393 GCA_050591185.1 Candidatus Nitrosocosmicus sp. | reverse complement strand
ACCACGTCGAACTAATGAGCGGTTATAAGAAGGCCAGTCTATCACGAATAAGTAATTTGTTCAATCCCAGCTAAATATGTTGAGTTATGCGACAAAGCACTTCAATTACACTCATTCAAACATAAGGAAATCTAAAACACATGAAATAAAGAAACTATTAATTATACATAATATCCATTTAATTCGTATATTCATGACGGATTGGGACTTGCTCTTACCTGGAGCCGGCTTGACATCTGTTGGTGCTATTGGAGTGACAATTTCTTTATCGGGCTTAGCTAAAACATTTATGGATGGAATGCATGCTGTTTCACTTTTGTGTATGTTTTTTGGGTTAATTATGTTAAGTGGAGGACTGTTTAAGGACGGGTTTCCCCGATCAAAAAAAGCAAAGACATCCGCAGCGGTTATTTTGACTCTATTGATTAGTGCGGGGCTAATTGGGGCAGTTCAAATTAGCACCAGAGTCCCATCCATACTCGCATATATTGCCATTATAAGCACCATAAGCATTCCCTCCTTGATAATCATTATTGCATCGTTCAAAAAATATCAATCTTTGAATAAGATTGCAATTGCTTGTGTATCCCTGATGATAATAGGTTCAGTGGCCATAATCTCCACGTCATGGATAGGAAGCAGTGCAATTGCTGGTTCGGAACAAGAAGCGAAAGAACCCACAGATAATTCCATTCCAAAAGTTGTTAATGCCACAGTTTTTCCGGCCTCAATCCCTGCAGGTGCATCTGGTCCAGGAAACCCACCATATGATCCTGTACCTGTTACTGTGAAAAAAGGTGATGCAATAGAATGGACAAACCTTGATAATGTTCCTCATACGGTTACAAGTTCCAAAGATGATGGTGAATCTTTTGACTCATCTATAATACTAAACAACCAAAAATACGTTTTAGATACGGCTATATTAACAGAATCGGAGTACGAATACTTTTGTACCTTACACCCATTCATGATAGGAAAGATTGTATTGCAATAATAAATTATTTAATTAATAAAAATTAAATTTAAAAGGTATTTGTTTCCTTATTTTTTTGAAAGCATTTTTTTAATGGATGATAACATGTTGCGATTATTTTTTGGTGATCGATCATCATAACATTCTGAACAAAGAGCACGTAAGTTTTCTGGCCGGTTATCTTTTATGGATCCATTTATATGGTAAAATTGAGGCGGGGTTGATCCAGATAATTTTTTTGAACAGTTTTGACACCTATTTTTTGATCTTTCTAATACTATTTGTTTGATTGCGAGTGTAATTACTTTATACTTGTCTCGATTTTTACTTTTGTTATTGTTTCCCGAGGCATTACCAAAAAAAGACAATATTTTCATTTTCTTTGCCTCACATAAATTCTTTTTTTATGTATTCTTGAAGTAAAAAGTTAATTAATTTATTATTCAGTATTATTACATGGGTGAAGAAAAAATAACATGTGCGTACTGTGGAAATGAAATAACGGGCAAGGATTCTTGGCCTCATGTTGACGGTGGCTCTAATATTGGTGTGACAAAAATTGATTATTTTTGTTCAGAAAACCACAAAATTACCTTCCTATCGTTATAGACCCAAATAATTTCAAAAAACGGTAAAAAAATATTCAATCCCTTAACGTCTTTTTCATTAATCTTTTTCTAAAATCTCGATTGTCTATAGGAAGAAGTCTTTTGATAAATGTCTTGTATGCAATTTTTTATACACACTCAACTGAATAATTGTTCTCAATTATAGTATATTACAAGGTATTGTTTTTTTATATATACATATAAATATACAATAATAAATTAAATTTCTATTTAATCATCTTTTCAATACAATTCTTTGTTTTTATGCCTTTTTTGATGCGAAAATTTAATGTATCAATTTGCTTGATAAGCATAATGCATTGTTGTCATTTAATTTTAAACTTAATTCATGATAACTTTTCAACTACCTCTATATGGCATTGGTGACCTCTATGATCCTTATCAATCATTTTTGCTTCGTCTTCTGTTATTGGAAACTTTTCATCATTTAAATATTTAGTATCTTTTTCTAACAATACGATTTTACATTCATCACATATTAATTGCTGTACAATCATACATATGTAAAATAAATTAAATTTTTTAAACTTTTATAGTTGTTGTCTTGATTTAGAAGATTATTTTTAGCCTTCGTAATATGTTACAAAATTATAAAATATACTTTAGATAAGATCATATAACATTATTAATGCCTGGTTTAGTTGATGTGACCCCCTCCTCGATGACCCCAGAGATATTTCAACATCATCTACAAATATCTATAGAGAAAGGATTTATTATATTGTAAAAGATACTATATTAAAATTAGTGGGGCATAATAAAAATAACACAAAAAAAAAGGAGTTGCAAATCGAAAAAGAGTTGTAACAATGTATAAATCAACACCAGAAGACATCAAATTCTGTAAAAGTTCTTGGAACCCTATGAAAATATGTTTCCACGATACAAACTCCTATATCTGATTTGTGACCCATCTTTTGAAATCAATAGGGATTCAATAGCTCAAAAGGACCTTCGTATTGAAATAAGCATAATGAATTATCCTTACAAAGGACTATATTAGAAAAAGACTCATTTGTGCATTTGGCATTGCCTTCGCATTGATTATCCTGATTATGTAATTGTTCAAGCGATGGAGTGTTACATTCGAATTTGGTATCACAATCATTATTTTTAACATTTTCATGCTTTTCAGCTTTATTACTGATATCAGGGTATAATTGAAGATTATTAGCTGCAAAAGTATAATTAACATGAATTACTAAAATCACAGCTACCAAAGGAATAATCCAAAGTAATATCTTATTTCTCATAATCAATCATTGTTGTTATTATCAATATATTTAAAATTCTTAAAATAAATATATTATAAAACCCCTGATAGATATTATAAGATAACATACTGTCGTATAGTATGAATTGATGCAGATAGAAGAGGTTTACAACATCATTATCGATTAATTAAAATATTGTTCAATAATTTAGGTTTTATGCTCTTTTTTTATTATTCCATCTTTGTTACTCATCGTAAATCTGTTTAATTAAAAATCCCTGTTATTTCACGCTTATAAACTATAAATTGTCGTTCCCCTTATTTCATATTTTGATAGTAGATTTAAGAGGTAATTCTTTATCACCATAATTTGTCTAGATGAATGTTTATCTATAGATTAAATTACAAGCAGTATTTTGTATCATCAATTTAACAACTAATATACAGTATGTTTTGTCTGTTTTATTGAACGATACCTCTGATACAGTCAATTGCTGTAATTCAATGACACAATACCAGTATCAGCACAATACCAATAAGAAACCTCATCAGTATTGGTAAAACTACAATACGAC
>JBNJLU010000275.1:0-3402 GCA_050591185.1 Candidatus Nitrosocosmicus sp. | reverse complement strand
ATAAGCAATATATTTTGGTTTGATTCTTTGTCTTTGGTGTTTCAATATGGTTTATAACATATTTACAGCTATAGTGATTTCTTAAGTTAACAGAGCCGTTTAATTACTCTGTTTATATATGTTGGCTGATGTATCTTCAGACGATAGAGATACAGCAATGTAACCAACACTGGATTCAATTGCAATTTATATCCACATATCCAGCCTTTAGTATGACTAAAACCCCGCCTTGTATCGGTATCCATGCATAAACGTGGTACTATTCCTTGATTCTACGAGGACTTGTGCCCCACACCTAACCTTTGTTGGTTTTGATAAGAGTATGACTATTGCAATGATGTATAGTTTGACTACATCTTCTGAAATAAAAAGATGTACTTAGTTGTTATCTTGTCTTTGATATCGGTAGGGATGATCTTTAAGATCCTATCAAAAAGTACGTCTACTTGGTAGCAATAATTCACTTAATCCACAAAGTGGTTAGATATACTAATTCTAGTTTTTTCACCCTTTTAACGTGGATAATATAAAAGGATGATAACACTAAACTAGCAAATATTGTTCCAATTATATAGCATATAGTTGGAACCACTTTTTCAAAAAATATTCCCAAATTATAGCCATTATAAAAAACATTCCACCAGATGCAGCATACGTTCAATGAAAATTAGCCTTCTGGAATGTGGGTATTATTCCATATAAAAATAAACTGATCATCCAAATACTCCGAAAATCCAACTATAGCTTTCTCTTAGCCATAACCATACAAAATATCCTTCACCTATTTCACAAGACCAGCAAGAAATAAGAAAAATAATGATTATAGAATCTCTTTAATATTAATCAAAAATCATATGTTACAATTTTCATCCATTTTAATAATATGGAGACTTTAATTCTGATTCTTTAGTTTCCCTATATTCACTTACTTTACTATTTTTCTCTTACCAACTTAAATAGTTTCTAATGTAAACCAATAGTAATGGAAAAACAGATACAAATAAAGGAAAAAATTAAGGAAAAATATGGCAAAATAGCTTTAGTTGGAAATTCTGATTCTTGCTGTATGCCTTCAGAATGTTGCAATACTGATAGCACTACCGCCATATCGTCTACAGAAGCAATTGGCTATAACTCATCAGACCTATCAAAGATACCAGAGTCTTCTATATTAGGTGTAGGTTGTGGAAACCCAACAAAATACGCCCTTATAAAAGATGGTGATGTAGTGGTTGACTTGGGCTCTGGTGCCGGTATCGATGTTTTTCTGGCCGCTAATATTGTAAAAGATAATGGAAAGGTGATAGGAATTGATGTGACCGAAGACATGCTCAACAAAGCAAAACAAAATGCTGAAAAACACGGATACACAAATGTTGAATTCAGACAAGGAGACATTGAAAAAAGAATACCTGTTGAGGATGATTCCATTGACGTAGTTATAAGCAATTGTGTTATTAATCTAACATCCAACAAGGTAAACACCTTCAAAGAGATATACAGAATTCTAAAACCAAACGGAATTGGAAAGATGGTGATATCGGAGTTGGTTACCTCTAAAGAAATAGATGATAATTCAGTGAATGTAGATAATTGGTGTAGTTGTATTGATGGTGCATTAACAAAAGAAAACTATATCAAGAGTATGCGAAAGGCAGGGTTTACTAATATTGAAGTATTGGATGAAAAACCCTATACGGAAATAAATCAAGACCAAGAAAGACAAATAACTAGTCTGTCAATCAAAGCAACCAAATAATGATTGTCAAATTTAACAATAAGTGATTAAATTGAGGTTATCATTTAAAACCAAATCAAAAAGTAAAATACAAAATATTGTCCTTTTTGTGTGTGTCGAGAATGCAGGCAGAAGTCAAATGGCCGAGGGGTTTTTTAGAAAATACACATCCAAAAATTATCAAGCAATAAGCGCTGGAACTGTTCCTACATCTCAAATTAATCCTCTAGCTATTGAGGCAATGAAAGAAATTGGAATAGACATTAGTTTTCAAAAACCAAAAGAGATTACAGAAAATATGATGAGAAATGCAAACAAGATAATCAATATGGGTTGCATGGATAAGAATTTCTGCCCTACATTATTTGTTCCCAAAGTTATAGATTGGGGTATAGAGGACCCCAAAGGCAAACCTATCGAAAAAATAAGAGAAATAAGAGACGAAATTGAGATGAGAGTTAAAGAAATAGTTAAAGAAATTGAAAAGGAAATAGAAATCAAGTAATTTTGTCTATTTTATTTATTTTAGAATAATCAGTAATAGAACAATTAAAGAAAATACATGTTAAAAGGAATAAACTTCGCCTCAGTAATAGAAAGACTTTCATTAAGTCAGAAAAAGTTTGTTGCTGAAGTCATTGGAACTTTTATTGTTGTAGTATTGGCTACTGGTTCAGTGGTTATTGATGCTAAAATGAATGGGATATTGGGTATTCCTTTTATTGCATTCGCTCCTTTTGTAGGTGTTGCAATTGGTGTATACATGTTTGGCAAAGTCTCTATGGCGCATTTTAACCCTGCAGTAACATTAGGCTTTTTGGTTACAAAACACATTACAAAAAGGTTACTAGTTCTTTACCTATCTGCGGAGATAATAGGTGCTTTACTTGGCAGTATTTTTGTAAAGTATGCTATAGGAAGCGAAGCTCATTTGGGCTCCAATTCTCCCAATTATGTATATCCCATACCTTTGATATTTGGAGTTGAGGTATTGGCTTCGGCTTTACTTATGAGTGTAATATTGGTAGTAGTATACACAAAAGGCTTGAGAGGTTTTGGTGCAATAGCAATCGGTGGCTTGGTGGGTTTGGATATTTTCTTTTTGGCATTTATATCTGGCGCATCAATGAATCCCGCTCGTTCACTAGCACCTGCTTTACTATCAGGTGTATTAGTAAATCTATGGCTGTACTTGACTGCTACATTTATTGGAACTTGTATAATCGCATATATCTATAGAAAAACAATATCAGATATCAATAATCAATAGTCGTTCTATAAATACACATAATAAAAAAAATACAATGGGATTAGATTTTAGATATTTAATCCGAAAAGAAAAGGTGAATTTATCAAATAATTTACGTATTTTTTTACAACAAAGAGAATATAAAATTTTATGATTTGTTGTTCTTGCTTTTAATAAAACCATAGTACGTTAGTATGTTAGTATGTTATCAAAGTATATTTGAACTACAAAAGAAATTACATATTATTTTAGTTTACCAGTTTAAATCGATTAATCTCTTTTTCATCAAAGTTTCTTTATTGATATACATATATACTAAATCTCTTGCGTAATTAGCATAAACAGCTTTATTTCCGTCTGTGTAGTATAAAGATGTCTTTCCCTTTTGCTATCTTATGAGAGGTTATCCAAGAAG
>JBNJLU010000274.1:0-3419 GCA_050591185.1 Candidatus Nitrosocosmicus sp. | reverse complement strand
ATCACAGTGTTTACCCCTCCCAAAATTAATCAAATAATAATCAATCCATCAATTAATGATAAATAATTAGGTTAAAACACCATTCCCAATAACTAATTTAGATTTTCCCAGATTTCCTTTTGTGTTAAATAACCATTAAAACTGGAGACAGAGTTTCAGATAATATTATTTATGCAATATAAGTTCAATCAGTTTAACAGTAAATGATAATAGAATCATTTAACTGCACAATCCAACTTTACAGTAAATGAATAATCAAATTAACAAATAAAGCCAAATAAAAACTCGATCTTTTAGCAAATACATTCATTCTCCGTCCTTTTTGCCTACATCAAAAACATAAATCAGAACAAATGTAACACATACAAAAAATACAGGCATTCACAGATTGCTTGCTTTGTTATGTCAACTAAAAACTTGATAAAAAAAAGAAAAAATCATGTGTTGTAAATCAATGTTTCATCGTTGTCACGGATGTCTCATTTAACGAATCATTTGACACAGCAGGCTCTTCATAATTCATCATTGTTGTCGAGGTTGAATTAGTATCGTTGATTCCAACCCCACTAATTAGTGTTCCAAACATTTCGTTTGGACTAGCAAAATGTCCTTCAGTTTTACTCACATCAATTGTGAGCCCCAATACTTTCTTACCCATCAGATGAATAATTAGTGGAACCTGTTCATACTCCAACCCATTATTTGACCTAATATCCGCCATTCCAGTTACAACTATATCGTTATCTGAGAGAACAACATTATTAGACGAAAAATTGTTGATTTTGTGGTTATGCGAAAGGCTTCCATCTGGCCTTATCATGGTAAAACTGGCCAAGAAGTTGGCGGTGCTGTTGCTGTCGCTGTTGCTGCTTATTTGGTTATTGTTATCAATATTATCGGATACATCAACAATTTGCAAATTCCAGTATCCGCCTTGGATCCAAGTAACAACTCCATCCCTTATCTGGTTATTAGCAAAATGTCCCGCCGCTTCCATCATGCTTTCAGATTTGTTTTGGGAGTCCATGCCTGCATTTATTTGTGAACTGTTTGCAGAAGGTTGTTGTGCATTAGCCATTTTAAAAAAATCATCACCATAAAATAGCTGTTGTGGTGTTTCTAGCGATAATGAATGCAACGCCATAATAAATACAAATCCAACGAAAGATACGGCAGGTATATTATATTTTGGTAAACAGAAAGATAAACTAGTCATCATTGTCTTGATGCGGGCAGGCCATAAATCCGTTACTTTACAAGTACAAATTAATCAATTAAACACAAAATGCGACTATCAATATTCATGCGAGGATCTCAAAGTTATTTATTTACCATGGCCCTAAAAAGGCATTAATGTACACTTTCATAATTTAGTTAGAATATGGTTAAAGAACAAATGTTCTTGTTCCTTTAGAATTTTCTTTAAGTCACATTATTGCATTTTCAATAGCAGGCAATAAAACCGTAAACTTAATCTGTAAAACCAGTATAGTTTTATTGCCAAGACTGCTTTACAGTGTAAAGGTGTGTTGTCAGACAGGTATTTTATTATAAAATATCATGGCAAAATACACTGTTTGTGATATGGATGTGGTGAAAAAATGCAAAGATGTGACTTTGTTCTTGGGCATGCAGACAGCAACAACAACAACTTGATCAAAATCCCTCAAGATGTGGTGACAGAAAGTCAGGAGATCAGTTATTGAGGAATTTGGATTTTTATTTGACCCCTGTCTTTACTCCTTTTACATTGATGCCAGCATTCTAATTGTCATCTAAAACTTTCGTGATTCTTTTCACTAATTCCCTATTTTCAATTGGTTTTTGTATAAACATATCCTTATCTAGTTTGATAAATTCGGCTTTTCGAAAATGTTCATAGTATTCCTCACTGGCAGTTAGGAAACATATCTTTATTTTATTATCCATTTTTTTTATTTCATTGTGAAGATCAAAACCATCCATCTTTGGCATTTTTATATCAAATAAAGCCAGGTCATAGTAATTTGGCTTAAAATTAGATAACGCCAGCATTGGATCATTATAGGTGTCAACTACAAATCCCTCTAACTCCAAAATCATATTGCATGCGAAAGTGAGGTCAGGTTCATCATCAACAACTAGAATTTTTTTTGTTTTTTCCATTTTTGTATCACGCTTCCTAAACTAGGTTATCGGGATTTCCATTTTTGCTCAATGGCAAACTTATTGTAAATGTTGCTCCCTTTTCATTTTTGTTGTTTCCAGCACAGATCTTACCGCCATGCGCTTCAATAATGCTTTTTGAAATGTACAGGCCAAGGCCCGTTCCAGTGGTAGATTTAGTAGTAAACTTTGTAAACAGCCTTGGAAATATTTCATCATGGATTCCTGTTCCCGTATCTTTTATATCTATAATAACTTCATCATCCCCATTGCCTTTATTATCCTTTTCACCATTACTTCCTTTTCTTATTGTTATATAGATTGAACCCGTCTTTTCAATGAATTTAACTGCGTTATCCAACAAGTTTGAAATAACCTGGGTTATTCTTTCCTTATCGGCACAGACAAGGAACCCATCCTTTTCTTTGGGAAACAGATAGATAAATTCAATATCTTTGGTTATCGGCAATTTTTTTAATTGTTCTTTATATTCTTCCGCTATGGAAAAAACTAAATCGGCTATGTTAAGAACCTCCTTCCTCAATGTCAGCCGTTGACTTTCAATTTTTGTGACATCGAGTATATCACTTATCAATCTATTTAGCCTTCTAGCATTTCTTTGGGTTCTTACAATCACCTCTTGCTTGTCTGGATAAAAATCCAATAAATCTGCAAATGCCAATATTGCCTGCGTAGGTGTTCTAAGTTCATGGGCAGCAATATTGATAAACTCATTTTTTATCTTGTCTAAATGATATAGTTTTTCATTGGAGGCCTTCAGGTGTTTTTCTTTTTGACTCAAATCATCTATTGCCTTTTCAAGATCTTTTGTTTTTTGCTTCACTATTTCTTGTAGATTTGTGTTTGCGTATTCCATATTTTGCCTCATTTTGTCAAATTGAAATGCCAAATCCTTTACCTCGTCATTATGGCGATTCTTTTCTTTATTGTTGTAATTACCAGGTAATTCATAATCATCAGTTTCCTTTGATTGGGCATCAAGAATACTGTCATTTGATATTTCTTTAGATGCATTCCTTAACTTTATTATGGGTTTGGAAACTGATTTCCCTACAACTATAGATGAGACAAAAATCAAAACACTGATTATAGTGACTGCGGATATTATCAAATATCTTAGGTTATCAAGTGAGGCAAAAGCCTCTTTCTTGTCTATTTTTAATACTATCCCCCAATCGGCAGAGTCAATATATCTTGTTGCGGCTAAAACCGGCTCTCCCCTATAGTCCAGAGTGTCTGTGAGGATTTTTTCT
>JBNJLU010000273.1:0-3421 GCA_050591185.1 Candidatus Nitrosocosmicus sp. | reverse complement strand
AAAGAGATGGTTCTGAAGATATCGTTGTACAACCTGTTCACAAGATTGGCTTGACTGTGATAGATGTAATCTAAGAACAACCAGTTATGCAACAAAGCAATATTTTACAATAAAAAATTGTAAAATTAATAACATACTGATAAAACAAAGCAATATGCAAAATTAATTAATAATACTTATATATTTACTAATTAATTATTTTAGTCATTGGCGATACTAGATAGTTATGGGATTGCGGTCCTTTCTTTTATGGGGCTGATAATAACCGTGGGTGTATTAACATCATTTTTGGTAAAAAAAAGTAGTAAACGATATATGGTTGCCGGAAAAAGTTTGCCATTTATTTTTGTGGGAACTATGCTTGCATCTCAATCAATAGACGGGAACGCCTCGTTAGGTAATGTATCTCTTGTATATCAATTTGGGTTTTGGGCAGGTGCCGCTATTCCTATAGGATTAGCATTATGTTTAATTTTGACAGGTACAATTTATGGCAAAAAATTAAATAAAATGTCCATGCTTACCCTTCCTGATTTTTATTTTAGGCGATATGGCGTTGAGGCAGAAGGATTGTCATCAGTGCTACTAGCAATAAGTTTTATTATTCTTGTTGCAGGTAATTTTGCTGCAGGAGGTTTTATCCTTTCTACCGTTTTACAAATTGAGCTTTTTTGGGCAATGTTAATTGTCTCTAGTGCAGTACTTGTTGTCGTATTTTCAGGAGGTTTATTCTCATCCGCATACACAGATATTTTTCAAGTGTATTTTACTATAGGTGCTTTTTGGGCAGCCTTTCTTTTCTTTGTCTTTGGATTTTCAGGGGTTGATTTCGGTACTATTATAGGATCAGCACCTCCGGAATTCTTGGATTTGAGTGGATTAACAGATCCAAAATCCGGAGCTTTAACCGTCTGGGCAGGAATTATAGCTCTAGGATTTGGAGACGTAGTTGCACTCGATTTTATGGAACGAGTATTCTCTGCAAAAAGCGGTAAAACTGCTCAAAGGGGAGCTCTTTATGCAGGTTTGCTGACAATGTCAATTGTTGTACCTGTAAGTATGATGGGAATAATTGGATTATATTTTATACCTGATAACGATCCATTTACCGTCTATCCTACTTTAGCCATACATCATCTTCCATTTCCGATTGGAGCTGCTTTATTAATGGGGGTGGTGGGTGCATCCATGTCTACAGCAAACGGAGGATTACTTGCAGTATCTAGTGCGATATCAAGGAATTTAATCCAACGGGATATTCTCCACGGAATATTAAAAAGAACTGGACTAGATGATAGGAAGTTGTTACTATTGACCCGTTCGGTTACAATACCTGTAATGCTGACAGGGCTGATGTTAGGCTATACAATCCCTCAACCTGGAATTTACTTAATTTTGGCGTTTGACGTCGTTTTTGCCGGCGCTTGGGTCCCATTAACTTTGGGTTTGTTCTGGAAAAAAGCAAATTTGCCTGCTGCGATGGCATCTTTGATAACGGGTTCATCATTAAGATTGTTAATGTATTATATTACTCCAATAGAATATGCTGGTATCGATACTCTAATACCTCCAATAATATCATTAATTGTATTTATAGTCGTTGCATTAGCCACACAAAAGAAATATCCAGGAGTTAAACGGGCCGGAGTTGTAGATTATGTTCCACCAGAGGAAGACGTCATAAATGGGGATGATTTGAAAGGATATAAACCGCCTGCATAAGGAAATAGGCACCAATTCATTTTGTTTTTTTTAAAAGAAAATTAATAAAGAGAAAAAATGCAAATTAGGTTATGCCTATGAATGGATATGCCACTATTGGATTAAAACCATCAATTTTAAATAAATTGCAAAAGTCTACTGATGAATATTATCCAGGGATGTTTCTTCCTAGTGCTTTAATAATGATGATGAATGAGATAAAACGTGATTATTATTCAGTTGTAATGCATGATTTAAAAATAGACTTTTCTGGAATGTATACTTCACTAACTATTAGGCTAGATGTAAAAAAATGGTTAATAGAAAATTATGAAATTCATAAAGAGGAGTACTCTATAAAATATAAATTACGTAATTTTACACAATTTGCCGGAATATTTATGATTAATATGTTTGAATCAAAAGCAGATACCAACAGATATTTAGTAAAATTAAAAGAATCAGATTTCCTATGGCTAGAGGAGGAATATGCGAAAAGGAAAGAAGAATATAGAAAAAAATTTGGAATTTACAGTTTTGACAAGTTCGCAGATTTATTTATTAAAGAAATCTTTGAAAAGATAAACTCGGCTAAAAAAATACTTACAATTTAACAGAATATTTTCTGCTATTATAAAATATTCTAATTGATAAAAAATGTTGTTATAACAGACTATTATTATGCAATGATACAGTATCAATCATAGCGAATTAATGACTTCTGTGAGACTTTTTAACGATTAAATTGTAAGGCGTTATTTCAAGATAGGATTTGTTAAGTAAAAAAAGTGAAGTAAAAAAAATGATCTTGAGTTATCAAGATTGTCCAAGGATAATTATAGCTACAACTATACCGTAAATTGCGATAGCCTCACCAAGAGCAGTAAAAACCAATGCCTGAGAACGAAGCTCGGGTTTTTCAGTAATTGCGGCCAAACCAGCTGCACCTACTCCACCTATAGCGACACCTGCACCTAAAGCAGCAAGACCAAAAGCAACACCTGCACCAATAAACTTCATTCCAGCGGATTCAGCTTGTGCCTGGCCTGCCGGTTGTTGTTGTTCCTGGGCGAAAGCATTTCCTCCTATGAAATACCCGCCACCAGTTATCAATGTAATCCCAAATATTATCATTGAAGAAAAATATTGTATTCTCATTTTCACAATTTAAGCAAGTTTAGATACCCTATTTAACTATAACGAATAAATTATAGGCTATGTCGACTTGAGAAAATCACATAGATTGGAACCGCTTAAATATATTGAAATATAAAGACAAATGACAAAATCAAAAGACATTGTTTACAGATTATACCGTTATTTTCTTAGTCTCCTTTATAGAAACACTGCAAAAGCGATACATATGTTTTTCGACAGGAGCCACATGTCAATCTAAAACTGAGTTCAAAAATACAAACCAAAGAAGATATCAACAAAAAAGATTTAAGTGAATAAACGATGTAATGCTTGTTAAAGTTTGTTCGCATTATGTTTGGATTTGGGTTGCAATTTAATCTGGGAATAAAGAAACTCTCCAAATTGATTTGTCTTTTAAGCTAAATATGCTTTGTATCAGAACGCAATATTTCGTCTTTTACAAATACATACGGCAAAATCCTGTTTCATACCATGAGTATTTGGCATCTGCTTTGTTGCCTAATTCTGAAAATCGTTTTTTGATGATTCTTTTTTAACATCCTAATTCGGAATCCGTCATCCA
>JBNJLU010000272.1:0-3427 GCA_050591185.1 Candidatus Nitrosocosmicus sp. | reverse complement strand
AAATTGATGACTTCTAGTGGTTCAATAGATCTTATTAAGACAGCTCCAGCATCACTTTCGTTATTTTTAGCTACGATGTTAAAACAATAATGATTTCCATAGATAAAGTAAACATATGTTGTACCTATGGCGCCAAACATTGCTTTGTTACGGTTAGTTAAGTTTCTAAAAGCGTGGCTTGCTGGATCGTTGCCATGACCATAGGCCTCGGTTTCAACTATTATTCCGCTTAATCTATAGTATTTCCCAAGAAAATCTACATACCTAACCAACTTTTTTCCGATGAGATCATAAGCTACTTCATGAGTACCCCTTGCAAAAAAGTCTTTTTTGATCTTCAGATATGTTAGAGTAATATATGGACTCTATATTTTTTTACTTATGGAGTATCGTATCAAGGATAAGTCATTGTCTTCTTATGGCAAGAAAAAAATTGAATGGGCTGAATCCCATATGCCTGTAATGCTTTCATTACAAAAGAAATACCAGGATACTAAACCTTTAAAAAATCTAGTTATTGGTGGGTGTTTGCATGTGACAAAAGAAACAGCTGTATTAATCAAAACACTGCATGCGGCGGGTGCAGAAATAGCATGGTCTGGATGCAATCCGTTGAGCACAAGTGATGACATTGCGGCATCCCTGGTGGTAGATGACGGATTATCTATTTTTGCAAGTAGAGGGGTTACTAGTAAAGAGTATTACGATGATATTTACTCTGTATTGAAGTTTAAACCTCATTTAACAATCGATGATGGTGCCGATTTGACAATCGAGTTTCATAAAACTCTCAATGATTATGGTGCCAATATCATTGGAGGCACAGAAGAAACAACCACTGGTGTTATGCGTTTAAGAGCACTTGAAAACACCAATAAGCTTCAATATCCAATAATTGCGGTAAATGACGCGGAAACTAAACACGATTTCGATAATGTATATGGAACAGGGCAGTCTGCTTTAGATGGAATTTTACGAGCCACAAATATTCTTTTTGCTGGAAAGACCGTAGTTATTGCCGGATATGGCCATGTTGGGAAAGGAATTGCAAGCAGAGCCAAAGGTCATGGTGCGTCTGTTGTCATAACAGAGGTCGATCCAATTAATGCATTGAAAGCAAAAATGGATGGATTTATGGTAAAACCCATGTTGGAGGCATCTGCGTTAGGTGACATATTCATAACATCTACTGGATGCAGGGATGTAATCACAGGCATCCATATCGAGAAAATGAAGGACGGTGCAATTCTGTCAAATGCGGGTCATTTTAATGTTGAAATATCAATTGATGATTTGAAAAAGCTATCCACATCTGTTCACAATATGAATGAAAACGTTGAACAGTTTATCTTGGGCAATGGAAATAAAATTAACTTAATCGGGGAAGGCAGATTAGTAAATTTGGTTGCTGCAGAAGGCCATCCCTCTGAAGTAATGGATATGAGCTTTGCCAATCAATTTCTTTCCGTCTTAAAACTTGCAGCAAACAGGGGATCTTTTGAAAACAAGATTTATGATATTGATAGGGAACAAGATCTTAATATTGCTCAATTAAAATTGGAATCTATGGACATAAAAATAGATAGTTTGACCCAAGACCAAAACCGATACATAAACGAATATGGTGAAGGGACCTAAACTCTCTTTCTATGGGGTTTGGACTAATTATTTATTGGCATGTATTAATATTTATAATGTGAAATTATTATTAACTAATACAGGCTTATACAATCTGTAATCCTGGATGGGTAGTCTAGTGGTTAAGATACCTGTCTCACACACAGGTGATCGAGAGTTCAAATCTCTCTCCATCCACTATAACCTTGATTTACAGAATCATATGATGATTTTCAAGTAACAAGTAGCATTGCGATATAAATAATAAATGTTACTGACAGAAAGATTTTAGTAACTTTAAACGATTTTTCTAAAGCATTGGAATAGTCGTCAAACTGATCATTTCCCATGACCATTACTTTGCTTTCTGATTTGTAAATCTCAAAAGCAGAGTCGCTAATTGATTCTTTTGAAAGTTTAGCTAATAGCAAAAACGTGTTGATTATTTTCGTTTCGTTGGTAATGTCACCTAAAGTATAGTAACCTTTTGTATTTCTTTTGCCTGATGTTGAGTGGGTGTCAGAGGTACAAACTTCTATAACATTATATCCTTCTGTTTTGAGGTTTGCTATTATTTTTTCTCTTATTCCCTTTTTCATATTGTTGGAATCGCACCAGCACAATACGTATTGTTTATTCTTAATTGAAATCGTCAAAGTTCCAAACCGACCATCACCCAAGTCAGGTGATTTTGCCATTTGGTTTTCTATTTGAAAACTATTTGAATATCCTATTTTAAATGGGAATTGTTCTGATTGTGTTATTTGTTCCAAACATTTTTTTCCTATGCTGATGAAATTGTTTATATCTTGTTTTTCAATTTTTTCTCCCATCGAGTTATGCGAGTCAATTATTAAAGTTTGATCAAAACCCAATTCCTTTGAATATTGTTCAAGATGTAGTTTGACGTCGGGTGGGATGTCCTCCATTCCAGAAGGGGATTTCGACAATAATATGATGGCGTTTTTACCTAGTGCAAATCCGGTACAATTGCAGTCATCTATTGAAAAAGAAACTGGTATTGTGCATTTATCTCCAGATTCCAAATATTCTAAGTGGTTTAAAGAATTCAGATATTTTTTTACTTCATTTTGGGAAGGTATGTTCAGGGAATGGTCTGAAATGCTGTGCATAACCATAGCGGAATTTTTGTAAAAACTAAAGATATCATAAGGAAGATTGCTTCCTCCTATAGGATTGAAAGGACCTGGATGTAACTCTGGAAGGACTATCATGACGTCTTTCTTTGATTTTAATTTTACTAAAAAGGTTTTAACCGATTTGGAGTTTGCCTTTTCTTCAGCTATTCTCTCCATTTCATCAGATTTGTTTTCAGTCCAGGCTTTTAGAAATGCCTGCAGGATCTTAAAAGCACTTGAAAAATTGGGTCTTCCTATCCTGTCGATAACTATTGCCCATATAATTCCTATTGTTAAAATTACTGCTCCAAATAAATAAACTGATAGATTTGTAAAGAAAATGTGATTTAAATAGAAAAAGGAAATCAAGATAAAGATAATTAATGGCTGTATGAAGGAAATCGGTATTGCCCTTTTTAATGATGCGCCAAAAACAGATGTAAAAATTCCTATTCGTAATCCAATTGCCATAAACATCCCTTGCATAATTGAATTTATTGCTGGATGATTTGTAAAGATTATAAATTCAGACACATAGCTAAAAATTACTGTCAATGTCCATAGTAAATTAGCAAATGCCGCAACATGCAAAACCTTTGACATCCTGTTGAGGGGAGTTCCTTTTAGAGAGAGATAGTCAGACAATAATGTCACAGTGAAAAAACCTACAA
>JBNJLU010000271.1:0-3459 GCA_050591185.1 Candidatus Nitrosocosmicus sp. | reverse complement strand
GAGGCGGTGTTGATATTGATTTGACCTACATTTAATAATGATAAGCCGGATCATATTATTGCAAGGTTTACCGCAATTTGTAAAGCATTATAGTGCAATATTAAAATACTGATAAAGCCAACAGTTGTCAGCGCGCTGCCTGCCAAAATTACCTTAGAAGATCCAATTTTTGATATTATTAAACCTGACGTGGGTCCAAATATTAAAGACATGATGGAGAATGGAAGTGTCATATATGCAACATCTAACGCGTTTCCGCCAATGCCTATTGGTAATGGGGTTCTAACCAGTAATGGTATAGACTGAAAAATAGCAAATGTAGCTATTCCCCATATTAGAACAATGACATTTGTCAACAATATTGGCTTTAATGTTATTAACTTGGGGTCGATAAGAGGTTTAGGTGATTTTCTTTCAACAAACATAAAAACAAAAATGGATATAATACTTGTTACAAAAAAGGATATCTGAGCTACTGGCGCATTTATTGTATTCGAGGGGTTTCTTTCGGGCTCTACAAGTGTAAGTGCAAGTATGAACGAGGTGATTGCTACAGATAGGACAAAAGTGCCCTTTATGTCAAAATCCAAAGCAAAGTTTGAACGAACATCTCCTTTCTGCATATGTTTATTTGTCGTTGGAGTCAATAATGAGTTTCTTCCCCTATTTCCAACAGGGGTGTCATGTTTAATATTTACAAAATATTTTATTATACTGGTTACAATAACTGCAATTGGAAGTATAGAGATGAAGGTCATCCTCCATCCAAAAATATGCGTTATGTTACCGCCGACAATTAACCCAAGTATTCCCCCAAAGGCGAACATAGAAGCCAAAGTCCCTTGACTTATTGAAATTTTATCTTTTGGAAACTGGGATTGGACAATGGTGAAGACAATGGGAAAGATGGACATCCCGATTCCCTGAACAATGCGAAACACAATCAGCATAAAAATATTATCAGATAAAGCACCACCAATGATACCTGTTATGTAAATTGCTAAAACTATCAAAAGAATCAACTTTCGTCCATAAATATCTGATAACTTTGACACTATTGTTGTTGATATTAAGGCAGAAATAATAAAAGATGTAAAAACCCAAGAGGATGCACTATAAGTCAAACTAAATTCCTTGATTATGTCAGGTATGGCAGGAAGTAGCATTGTTTCAACATACATTACCATAATGGATATTGAGCTAAGAATCAGAAGGAGCCCCCAAGGAGAGTTTGTGGCATTTCCTAGATTTGAATTCATGTTTGGCACACTATTTTTATTGTTTTTACCATTAGAGTCATCTGCCAATGTCTATTCCCCCTATAAAAATAAAAACAACATGTTAAAGTTAAAAGCATGTCAATATATATGCAGTTTCTCATTTTAAAGTGATTTTGTTTGGCTTGACTATTCTGACAGTATTCACTAAATAATTGAAATAAACATCAAAAAGGATGCGAAATTAAAGATTAATGTTACCCACTATCCATAATAACACGATTATGCTTTGTTGCATAACTCAAATTTTCGTATTTTTTAGATGTGTTAGTTTCATTTCAGTAAGAGGAATAATCGATATTCGTATTATGCTGATATGTAATCTATTATAAATTGACGAATTTCATAGTTATGCAACAAAGCACACGATTATACAGAATTAACACATTAAGGTCTACACATCATGATGGGATAAAATTCTTTTACCATACAGCGAAAAGTCAAAGTAAAATGGCACACTCTTTCTTTTTTTTATTTTTTATTTTACTTTATATTTGATACTTCAACTATCTCTTTGACTCTGCCAACAACCCCATTCTCCAATAGAACCTTGATTCCATGAGGATGAGATTTGGAGTTGGTCAATATCTCCCTTACCACACCCTCAGTTACATTACCAGTTTTTTGATCAACTTTTTGTATCACTTTTACCCTAGAGCCTCTTCTTATATTATCTCGGAATTTGCCATCCAACATCATAACTATGGTGAGGTAGGGTAATAAATCTAGATTATGATTGGGAAGGATATAGAACAGATTATCCCTTCCAATTTTGCCCTATTTGCTATTTTGTTTTAAAAGGTGTTTCAATAAAACAAAAAGCATTCATTACTTTTATAAAATGTTTCCATTTTCAAGGATTCACAGCTAGCAAGTACAAAAAAGGCTCAATGGAATTTTCACAAAAATCATTTTAATTTTAGTTAATAGCAATAAAAAGGTATAGTTTTTTTACCATTTTTCTCCAATATAAGATTTTTATGTGAAATAAATAGTGAAAGATATAATATATTCTACTTCTATATGATAGTTAGGCATTATCTTGGAGAATTTAAGACCATTGTCACTTATGGGCATGAGGAAGGCACCAATAGCAATAGGAATATCCATAATTTTTCTTGTGATTATTGATTTGCTTATGACGCGGCAGCTTTTGCCGTACAATGATACTTCAGAAGGTCTGATGTTTATTTTGACCATGTCCATCGGATATGGGATAGGATCAATAATTCTCCTGGAATATGCTCATAATGTGAGTAAAGAGATCAGAGGCAAATCCCGGTTTAGCAATATAATGCATTGGTCAGTCATTATAACTCAGTTTTCCCTATTTGCAATACTACTGGTAATGCTTATCTTTGGCAATCCGGGTCATTATTTTTCTCGCACAGTATTTGCAGCCAGTTCAATATTTGCTACAATAATTATGGGAATAATATCCTTCAAATTCTTTTCATGGTATAAAGCCAGCAGTTATAAAACACCAATCGTTTTATTTTATGCCATTGCTGCTTTAACACTTGCTTTTTCAATAGGAGAGGATGCAGGTACAAAATTATTGATGGTTAATGTAATACAAGAGAAAACACAAATTGGAACGCCTACAGCTTCATCTTTTCTCTATTCCGATTCTGAAGAGTATAATGGTCAAATAGTATACAAGGAGGTAAAACCAGATGTTACTACTCTTTACTTTATAACTGATTCGCATCTTGAGTTGTATAACTATCTAAATTCCATAGTCCTTCCCATAGGATTTGTATTTAGGTGGATTGCTTCCACCATGCTTTTGCGTAACATATATCAAAGAATAACCAAACTGCCACTTTCGCTTTGGATTATACTTTTCCTTCCCCTGGTATTTTACCTGATTGGAAAAATGCCGGGTTTTTTTTCTGGCGAAAGCTTGGCAGGGATAGATGAAGAATATCGCTATTTCTTTAGAATACTTTTTAGGGCTGGAACAATCGCAGGAAACATACTTTTTGGGCTTGCCTTTTTTATGGTTGCAAGGCGCCTTATGGCCTCAAAGGTAAAAGATTATCTTATTCTTGCTGGAATAGGTGACACAATTGTAGGCATCTCGCTTTCCACGTCGGCAATAGAGCCCACCTATGGAGTAGCGGGTCATTCATTAGTGTTGTTGTCTTCATATTTGTTTACTTTGGGCCTATTCTCCTCA
>JBNJLU010000270.1:0-3489 GCA_050591185.1 Candidatus Nitrosocosmicus sp. | reverse complement strand
CAGAAAACGAAAGAGGGAGGGCTTTAGGGCTAAATCAGATTTCTATAGTCGTAGGTTCTGTAATAGGACTAGCCCTTGGGGGCTTTTTGACGTCTTATCTGGGATGGAGATCCATTTTCTGGATAAATATTCCAATAGGCTTGTTTGCAACAGTTTGGTCCTACGCCAAGTTACGCGAATTAGGGACAATCAGAAAAGAGAAAATAGACTGGTTTGGAAATGCCACGCTATCTGGGGGAATGGTTCTTCTTTTGGTTGGAATTACTTTTGGTTCTTTCCAAATCATTGATACAGTTACGTCCATTTTGGTCATTTTAGGTGGTGCTGCCCTCCTTATGCTGTTTTACCTTGTAGAGAAAAAGGTGTCCCAGCCTATGTTTGACCTTTCTCTATTTAAAATTAAACTTTTTGCTAGCAGCAACATGGCCATATTTCTTAATGCCTTGGCACGGGGCGCTTTTACGTTGGTTATGGTGTTCTATCTCCAAGGCCCATCAATGAGACTTGATCCCCTAAACGCTGGCATATACCTAATTCCGGTTTCTCTGGCCTTGGTTATCTTTGCGCCCGTAAGCGGATGGTTATATGACAAATTCAAATTACAGATATTTACGCCAATAGGTTTAATCGTATCTGCAGTTGGTTTCCTGATGCTTGCGGGGATTGGTGAAACTACCTCTTTCTATGAATCCCTGCTTCCACTGGTGTTTGTAGGTGCCGGAATGGGAATATTCGCATCACCCAACCGAGCTACAATCATGAGTTCAGTTCCATCTCACAGGCGAGGAGTGGCAGCAGGCATTAGCACTACATTGGTTATGACTGGAAGTGCGTTTAGTATTGGTTTGGTGTTCTTGGTATTTACCCATGTTATGCCGTTGGATGCAGCCCAAAGCATCTTTACGGGATCGTTTGACGCATTGAACATTACTGGCATGGAGGTTGACAGATTTATGATATCAGTGCATATCATATTTTTTGTATCTGCGATTATTATGGTTATTTCAGTCATTCCATCCATAATAAATGGATTGCATAAAGCGATAGAAATGGTTGTGTTTTGCCGTTTGTCAAAGTCAAGATAGAATAATGCCGGGTTGTTGAGTATCTTTTGTTGGGTTGATAAATGCCAATACGGTATTGTTTTTTTTAATTGTGGTGATGGCCAGCGTAGACTCATTACAACACCATAAAAAACCCTATTCTTTCAGAAAATTGCGAAAAAAATGGATATCTGCCTTTATTGAGGTGTTACAGGAAAACATGAGGTAACTTTTGTAGCATGTCCAATTTCTATTTTGAGCTGTCCAAACACATTGGCAGCAGTGGTGTTTTATGCTATGTTTCGAAAAAAGGGTCTATTTTTTGTTCTGCTGAGACTGCTTTCTCATTTGAATTGTTGGGGTGTTCTTGCCTATGAGCGTGATTAATATGGTCCTCTAGTTCATCTTTGTTCCGAGCGGTCAATCCGCAAACCTTGCATGTCTTTTGTTGAGGTCCATCTTTATTTATCTCAGGGCGGCCCATAACATAACATCGCAAATACTCTATTTATGAATTTATTATGTCCCAACTGACTGCTGCTTTTTTTTATTGCCGTGTTTTACCTGGTTAGGTTATTAAATGGTCAAAGCAGTTGTAACAGAGGACAAAGATATTCAAATGAAGGTTTGTGGATATGCTGCTAAAAAAGCAAAAACACCTCTTGCTCTATATTCTTTTGAAAGACGGGATCCTCGTGATCATGATGTTGCGATAGACATCAAATACTGTGGGATTTGCCATTCTGATATCCACCAGGTGAGTGACGAGTGGGGTGGGTCTACCTTTCCCCTGGTTCCAGGACATGAGATCGTAGGTGTTATTTCACAGGTAGGGTCAAAATCAACTCGTTTTAAACTGGGGGACAGGGTTGGAGTTGGTTGCTTTGTTGATTCCTGTCGAAAGTGCAACCCATGCCTTGAAGGACTTGAACAGTACTGTCTTGAGGGCGCAACCCTGACCTACAATGACTTTGAAAGGGACGGAAAGACTCCCACATTTGGGGGCTATTCAAATAAAATTGTAGTGGATGAGAAATATGTCCTTCGGATTCCTGACAACCTTCCGCTTGATAGCACGGCTCCACTTCTTTGTGCGGGTATAACCCTTTATTCTCCACTTATGAATTGGAAAGCTGGACCTAAAAAGAAGGTTGCAATTATTGGTCTTGGTGGCCTGGGTCATGTGGGGGTAAAAATAGCACATGCACTAGGTTCCGAAGTCACCGTGTTAAGCCATTCAATCAAAAAACAAAAGGAAGGGAAAAAGTTGGGGGCCGATAAGTTTTATTCTACATCAGATCCAAAAACTTTCGATGTTCTCAAAGGATATTTTGACTTGATAATCAACACTGTTTCAGTTACGTTGGATTGGAATAGCTATCTGAATATGCTGGCACTTGATGGGGTTATGGTTGTGGTTGGCCTCCCGGAAAGAGAAACACCTGTTAGCGCCTTTCCCCTTGTTGGTGCCCGCCGTAGTCTTGCGGGCTCTGCAATAGGGGGCATTCAGGAAACCCAGGAAATGCTTGATTTCTGCAGCAAGAACAATATTACGTGTGACATTGAACTAATCCCTATCAATAGGGTAAATGAGGCTTACGAACGGGTATTACGTAGCGATGTTCGATATCGATTTGTGATTGATATGAAATCACTAAAATGCATGGACTAGATACTTTAAAGCATCAAAGAATGCGTTCTGTTTTTTTTTTGGATGACCTGACAATGACGATGACATGTTTTTAACTTGTGGTTATGTGGTGCTTTGATTGTTTTATCTTCCTTTATTATTTCGAATAGTCACTTTTTGTATTTTGGGGGGGGGAAATTGATTTTGTTATAACCTGCGTTTCATCACTGTCACTTTATTTTTCATAAAGACACACAAATATTAAAAATATGGATTCTATTCACTCTTTGGGTGTTGTTTTTGGGATGTTCAAGAATGGGTAGTAAAAAACCATTATAGATAACTTGGTTATGTCTTGTCATCGGGTGTTTTATTCCGTTATTGGAATTCCGTTGGTGATTTTCTAACACTTTTAAACATATCATAAAACATGTTTTTACACATTTTGTTAATAAATCGTATACAAGTTCTTTTTCTGGTATGGGAATATTGTGTTTTTCCGTATATTTACAAATGTAGCATAATGAACCTGTAAGTTGCTCAAAAACCCGTTTACTCATTTTTTTAATTTTAACTGTCTTATCATATTCCATTATGTCCTTTTTTAGGAAATCCATATCATTGGTCGTTCTTTTGTGTATCACATTTTTTATATTATTTTTCTAATCTTTGGATGAATGGATCCTGATTCTTTTTTATAGTTTCTTTGTTGCTTGTTAATCCTTTAGCTAATCCATCAAACCTTATTATTGTCTCCCAAACTTTTCAATATCTTCCTTTTTTTCCTTATTTTTTTTGCAACAAAACAGAGACAAG
>JBNJLU010000269.1:0-3499 GCA_050591185.1 Candidatus Nitrosocosmicus sp. | reverse complement strand
GTTGATTTCTTCTATCGCTTTGGTCGCATCTAGGTTAGATCTGTCAATCATTCCTGTTTTCTCCCATGGCTATAGAAATTATATCAGAGTTTATTGCAAGATTTTAAAAAGTAATTATTTTGCAAATAAGGTTCATGAAAAATTGGGTTATGTTGTCCATTGCTTTAATTGCAGGTACCGATATTTTGTCAAAAGTCTCTATGGTATATCCAATTGCAATAACTGTAATAAAAGGGTGACAATAGGCGGGCCGTTGTGGACTTCTCGAATTTTTGATAAAGAGTTAACCTGTAAAATAACGGATTCAATTGCTGAAAGTGGCTACCGTCCTATAGAGTCTAATAAATTTAATCATAACCCTATCTTAGATTTTTTTGATATTGCTCTGTATGAATTGGATGATATTCCATTTTATTATGTAAATGATGAGATTGGGAAAGTGATGAAAAAAAACGTAATGAGTGTCACAAAAATAATCGAAACGTTGAAAATAAACGGATATCAATCGAGCAAAACTAATTTTGCTCCAAATGGTTTTAAAACTAACGCATCAATAACCGAAATAAAAAAACTATTGAATTGATTTAATATGGTTTAACTATTCTATAACCAAAAGTTCCATTTTATGTCTAGCGGGCTCTAGTGGTTTTTTTAATTTAATAAACAGATGGTGAGATTGTTTTGTACTGTTTTGATCTGCCATTAATCCTATCTTTTTAACTTTGCGTGTATTAGGGAATGATCTTTTTCAAATGGCTCTAAATTAATAATTTGGTTTATCGTAAAATTGTTGGCTTCTAATTTTTTTGCTTCGTTTTGAGTGACTATTTTAGGATCTGTCAATACATCTATACTTCTTGTCTTGATTATTATTAATAGGTCGCCATTATCTTTTAAGTAACTCTTACTGTTGTCTATCGCTATCATTGTCTGATCCGGCTGGGCAATATCTGAATAGACAACGTCAACAATACCAAAATATCCGTAATATTTAAGATAGTTTCTAGCATCCGATAATATTGGGATTATGTTATTTCTTTTTGAGGATACATTCTCCAATAATTCTCTTGCGACTCTGACGGATGGTTCCACTGGAAAAACAATTCCGTTGTTTCCAATAATGTCAGATACATGACTTACCGTTGTACCAGTCGATGCTCCTAAATACAATACCCTTGAAGATTCTTTGATTGGGTTTTCTCTGAGGCCTTTTAATATCGCTCCCGCCAGCTTACTTCTAAAAGGATCCCATAACCTGTACTCTATATCTTCGTATTTTACTATTTTTTCGCCGTAAACACTGTTACCATTAATAAGATTTTGAGTTGCGAGATATTTTTCGTTTGTATTATCTGTCAATATAACATAGGATCCATTATCAAACCTTTTATGAACATTCATTTTGTTCATTATTTTCCATCTTTACCTTTGATTGTTTTAATTTGACATGTATATATAACATTTCACTTATTTTTCGTTGGATTTATGGTGCCTTTTTTTAAATTTGTTTTTCTTGTATTTATCATTATTTTTTCCTTTTCCTTTCCAATTATCATTACTTTTTCCTCTAAAGTTAGGATTGGATCCGAATCTCCTTTCATTTCTAGGTGGTGATTTTCTTTGTTCATTTGCTGGAGGTTCCTTATACTTTTCCTTGATTTCTGTTAACCTGTCGCTTAGTTTATCTGAGAGGGCTTGGTTAACCTCTGGATTCTGACCGTATACATCCAATCTAGCTGCAATAGCTGTTTTAGCTGCTATTGCTCTTGCCATTTTGCCCCTTTGCCATTTAGGTGCCGAATGAATAACCGGATGCTGAAAGAGAATTCCGTGCTTTGGTGGATCTGAACCCGTTTTAAGGGTTCTAAATAACGCTTTTTCTGCTCCTAATATTTGAATTGTGCTTGCTGATAGTGAAGCTAGTCTTCGTAGGCTACCCGCCTTTGAAATCAATCTAGCACCCACCGATGCAGTAAGCAATCCTTTAACATTGGGAGCAACATCCTCCATTGATGCGTCAATATGATCTTCCAAGTTTTTCCTTATCTTATTCAATGATATGACCTGTTGGGCTATACTCTGAACAATCAGTAAATTTTGTTCTGTAATTTTGCCTCCCCTACTTCTCTTTGACACTTCTGTTATTATTTCGATTTTGTTCTCCGGAATATCTATTGTTTCCAAAAACTCTTTGGTTATGTTATCTCTTTTACCACAATTAGATACTAAAAGAGAATACGTATTGGCGTTTTGTAACAGATTGTCAAGCTCTGGAAAATGCAGGCCATACCATTCTCTCATCCTGGTCCCCAAAGTATTTGATATTTTGTCTATCTCGTCTAATGCATTAATTGATTGACTTATGTGTAAATCCATCTGTTCTGAGGCCTCCTGAATCCTTAATGAGGAAAGTTTTAAGGAAAAATCTCTCAATTTATTTATTATTTCCCTTTCGTTTGCAAAACTATTTGATTGTAGGTAAATGTTTAACTTGTTTATCTGAATAAATTTTTCAACTGATGGTGAAATTCTTTCAACAGAGTCAAATTCTCTGTCTATTAACAAATCAATAATCTCGGGCATATTTGTCATGATTTTTCCGTTTCTGTGTGTTTCCAAAAACCCAATACTTTCGATGATTTCTTTATATTCCTTACCTTTGAATCTTTCATTGGATTCAATTGGATCCTTAAACCTGTTAAAGTTGATTATATTTTTATCTGCGTTTAAAATTGCAATTCCTAATTCTAAAGAGATTATATATTGAAGGTTATCATCTTTCATTTATCTGTGTTTCAATTCAGATTGATTCGCAAAGGATAATAACCTTTGTGATTCTTTGTTAATTCCTTTACTTTTATTGTTGGATATTATGCTCTAAAGTATGCGTTAGTTCTGAATTTAAAATTATTGAGATTTTAGAATTTTTACCATATCGCATTAAAATTGTTTCCAAACCCTCCTGAATCCTTGAAACTGTCTTTATCCCTAGTTTGTTTAGATACACTCTAGGCAAAGCCGAGATTGCATAAATGTCAAATTTATCTTTGATTAAATTTAAGAAATTAAAGTGTTCTAGATCCTTGACATATTGGTTTTTTGTTATCCCACTTTGGTCGAACCTGTTCTCGATGTATTGTAATAAAGCACCATTACCTAAACCCATTTTATTCTCAGACAGAAATATTATCGTGCCTTTTTCTTTAACTGCTTGGTAGTTATTCCACAATAAGTTTAAACTATTACCTAAAGTGGATTGAATATCAAAATTGCTATTACCTGAAATAAAAACAGACTTTGATTTTTCTACTTTTCTCTTGGATATTTTATTGAATTCTTCAATTGATTTTTTAAAGGAACTCTCTATATCCCCACAATGGATGGAACTTATTCCGTCATTGTTTGCTATGACCTGAACGGTCTCAATATGTGATATCTTAGATGATTCTAGTGAGATATTCAAAGGTTCTGGAACTACTCCTGGTTGAGGGGGTCTGCC
>JBNJLU010000268.1:0-3505 GCA_050591185.1 Candidatus Nitrosocosmicus sp. | reverse complement strand
AAGGAAGGCATTCCTCTTCTGATGTTGTCAGAATCTATTATATCGTCATGAATTACTGATTGGGTGTGTAAAAGCTCTATGGCAGTTGAAACGGTAAAAATGTTTTCTGTGACTCTCGAGTTCAATGAACCTAAATACCCGTTGTTTAGGCTTTCAGCACAAAGAATTAAAATAAAAGGCCTTATTCTTTTGCCTCCGTTGCAGGCATATTTTAAGGGCAAATAGAATTCAGACCATGAATACAATTCTAGTTCTCTTTTTAAAGAGTCGTCTATTTTGTTAATGTAATTATTAAATTTTTTAACAAACGGATTTAATTGAAAATCTCTATTATCCAACTACTCTTTCTAGCCGACTTATCTAAATTATGCTCATCTTATTAATGCTTGTTTTGATTTTTTTGTTTGTTTGTGATGCAACAACGGGGATTATTAAAAACTGTGGGGTATCTAAAATTAAGCCACGATAATGCTTATTTTGCCCAACAGGCAATAAACATTTGAGAGAATAAAAATTATGGGTTATCGACAAGCTGAATGTATGTGATAACTTCAAAAGAAGCACGATTTTTTGAGATCAACAGGGTGATATGTTTGACATTAAAAAGCTCCACCTACCAAAACTAGATTTTTTAGGGCATTGAGAACAGTTTATTTGCAGTGCTGCATTGGGGGCCTATGACCTCGGTTATACTTGTATTGTACTATTACTGCTCTTTTAAAAGACCATATAACAGGTTATTTTCAAATGATAAAAAAAGGAAGACGGTCACAGAAGGTGCATTCAGGGCCGAGTGGGTGTTAAATTATTAGTCAATGCATTGTCAGTCACAGGAGAAGTCGCGTTGAATGTCATGAGGCTGTTGTCTATGGGTGAGGTCGCGTTGAATGTCATGAGGCTGTTGTCTATGGGTGAGGTCGCGTTGAATGTCATGAGGCTGTTGTCTATGGGTGAGGTCGCGTTGAATGCCGCTGGAGTTGCTGCAGCTGGAATTGGACTATTGATTAAACCCATGGGGATAATGCCTAAAATGATAACCAGTAAAATATTTAGATTTTGTGCACATCTTGTTCCTATTCCGGAAAATCTGTATTTCTTGCCTTTAACATAATGACATTTAGGTAACAATGGTTGTCCAAAGCGGTGATTATCTGGAGTACTCACTTTTTGTTTTTCTTCTGATATCTGCATTATATTTGAAGAATATGTCTTAGGTTATTATTTTTACTTTTCACAATGGAAACTGGTATGGTGCAATAAAAAAAATGTGGATATTTTTTATGTTTGGCTTTGGATTTCTTTTGATCCGCTATTGTTGATACTATAGGAATTAATCGAAAAAGTGCAAAAACGGAACCAAAACTTACCGATTTTAAAATATGGGATTTTGGTTATTCAGCTACTATCTTGTTTTACCTCTTTTGTGAATACCCATTAAAAATACTGCGATTGCAAGGGACATTCTGTATATGATTGAAGCGTATATCACTTGGGAGTAAATATTGAATTTCCGTTAACCTTTTAAACTTTTTTTACCGTTGCAGGATTGGGTTTGAACCTTGGATGGATATGAATTACATTTAAGTAGTATGGAAAACCATTAAATGCATTAGCTTGTCATTTTCTGTTGTAAATGGACAAGACTCGCATTATTTATGGTCATCTGGATTGTCTTTGGATTGGGTTTGTTGAACGCTTGGCCATAACCTTGTAAGCATTCCCGGTAGATTGTTATTTATCCAATCAATCATATGCTGCTCATCCTTTAGGTTAAGGGACAATTGTTCTATTGTGTTGGAAAACAAATCCCCTCCCGCCTTAGCTTTCTGGATTAGAATGCTATAGCATACGGCCTCTGCGTTTTCTACAATCAAGTCTTCTTCTGCCCTTTTTAGTTCCCATTCCTGTTTGGTCATAGAATTTGACATCATTTTCCATATTATATCGGGATATATGGGCAATGGCAGCCCTGATTTTTCTTGGGTGGGCTCCCCTCCAATACCATGGATTATCTTTTGGAGTCTTTTTTGATGTTCCGTGCTTTCTTGTAGATGCTGTTGCAATTGTTGCCTTATCTCATTCAGTCTGCTTTCTTGTATTCTTGTCTGCAGTCGCTCCGTTCCTGCATTTTCTATGGTTAGAACTGCATTAAGTTCCAAAACAAACTTTTGGGTAATAGCATCATTTTGATTCTGATTTGACATGGATATTGTATAAACTATGTAATTAGCATTTATTTTTTTTTATTATAATGCGCGTATATATTGTCATGATGGCAGTCAAGTGGATTATTAGTATTTGGATTAAAAAACCAATCAAATTAAATTAAGATGGGTTTGGTTGTGTCCTGAAATATTGGATTATGGGTAACAAAATTAAATTAGGTTTTGTGGTAAAGATCATGGTCTTTGGTGAATCAATTCATCATCAATATTCCGACAAAGATATCACGGAAGCAGATGATGGGATGAACCCTATTGTCCGTCATACAGGGTAGGATACCATTATGTGGCTTTAGTAATGAAATTTAATTGTGTTACTGGTGAAAATAATAGTTAAACTTATTAGATAGAATGATGAATAAGTATAATGGGAATAATCGATAAAATCAAATATAATTTGAGAAAATCAAAAGTAAAAAAAGACAAGCAAATAACTGAATCTAGTTAATTTTCATTTTATACTGTGAATCTTGTTTTCGTATGTTATTTTTAACAAAAGCATATGAAATTGTTTATTATTAAACTAAATGCTAAAAAATCTATTGCTATTTTTATTGATATTAGTTTTACAAACCAAATAAATTCATAGAATAAATATATGTGGTGATGGTGATATTACCATAATTATGTCTATTGATGACCGTTAGATAAAAAAACGATTATCTGAATCTGATGAGGAGGTTACAAACAAAATATCCGAAGAAGGCGGAGATGTAGAATCTATCACAAGGGGCATAGAGGCAAAGAAAGAGAAAGATAACGCAAAAACAGGTAAAAAAGACGCTGAAGATTTAGGTAATGACGTTAAAACCCGTGATAATACCCCAAATCCCACATAATGGTACAGTAATCAAAACCTAGTTTTATTTTTTAATGTACAAATTTCTATAGCTAGTTTTGTAAATATGTGCCATTTTTCAGCAGTTCACCTATTGTCGTTCCTTATGTAACATATGCAATGACAGATAAAATTGGCCCTGATTTGATTTGGCTACGGTTAGACAAAAAATAATGGTCTATTTCTGTTTTGGGTTATGTGAGATATGGGATTTTAAATTGGAATTTTGAGATTTGTGCTTGATTGTGAATGTAATAATTATTGGAGAGATGAATACTATGCATGCGAAAAAAAAATATATTCAGTCCTGCATAGATGCTATTAAATTTTTTTTTAGGAAGAATATCTGCTTTATTGCATAACTGGTTGTTCTTAGATTACATCTATCACAGTCAAGCCAATCTTGTGAACAGGTTGTACAACGATATCTTCAGAACCATCTCTT
>JBNJLU010000267.1:0-3523 GCA_050591185.1 Candidatus Nitrosocosmicus sp. | reverse complement strand
TCCCGCTGGCATGGTAATAAGTAACTCTACAAAACTTGGCTACGAGGATAAACTAATAGTCTCCACATTAAAAAGCCAGCATTTAAGAATAATTGACCCTAATTCAAAAGATCAATCAACAATATTAACAGGATTCGGAAAATTAAAAGATGTGACAGAAGATAAAGAAGGTTCTCTATATATAATAACAGGCAACAAAGATTTTTTCCAAAATTTAGGTTCAGATAAACTTTTAAAAATAATTAAAAATGAATAATACAAGCCATAAAAAATTCAGAGATATGACTCTTGAAGAAAGACTAGAGCATATTAAAAATAAAACAAAACTTGAAGATAAAGAAATTGCTTTATTTAATAATACTACCACATTTGGCTTTGACGAGGTAAATAAAATGATAGAAAATGCAATTGGAATTTTTCAAATACCTTTAGGAATAGCAGACAATTTTGTAATCAACGATAAAGAATATTTGATCCCAATGGCAACAGAAGAACCTTCGGTCATAGCAGCAGCAAGCAATGCTGCAAAAATAGTTAAGGAGACAGGGGGCTTTAAAGCTAAAGCAGACAAATCAATAATGATAGGACAGATTCAGTTGGTCTCTTTCAACGACAATGATATAGCAAACACAGATAAAGTAATAAAAACAATCACAAAAAATAAGATTGAATTAATAAAGATAGCAAACACTAAAAGTAAATTTGCCAGATGTATAGATATAAAGATAAAACAGATCGATGATGAAAGCATTAATCACCTTGGGCAAATGATAATAATAGAACTTTTAATCGATACAAAAGACGCCATGGGAGCAAACGTTGTAAATACCATGTGTGAATCAATTGCCCCAAAAATAGAATCATTAACAGAAGGCCAAGTAATACTGAAAATATTATCAAACTATGCAACAAACCGTTTGGTAAGATGTAAAGGGGTTTTTCCAAAAGCACTAATTGGAGGAGACAAAGTTCTAAGAAGAATTCTATTTGCCTATGCTTTTGCTTATTCTGATATTTATAGAGCAGTTACCCACAACAAGGGAATTATGAATGGAATTGATAGCGTAGCAATAGCTACAGGACAGGATTTCAGAGCTATCGAATCGGGATGCCATGCATATGCTTGTAAAGATGGTCAATACAGGTCATTAACTAAATGGTATGAAAATTCAAACGGAGATTTGGTAGGTGAAATGGAAATACCCCTAGCCGTTGGAGTAATTGGAGGAATTACAAACATACATCCACTTGTTAAGGCATGTCTAAAAATACTCGGTATTGCAAGTTCACAGGAACTTGCAATGATAATAGCTGCGGTAGGACTGGCACAGAACTTTTCAGCAATTAGAGCACTATCAGATGAAGGGATTCAAAAGGGACATATGAAACTCCATTCAAAAAATATTGCAAAAATGGCAGGAGCTTTGGATGATCAAATAGAAGATATTTCTCAGCAAATGATAAATGAGGCAAATATATCGGTATCAAGAGCTAAAGACATTATTGAGACCATCAATAAAACAAATAAACAACATAATAATTAGTATAATATATATCGGTAACAAATATGGGTATTGTAAAGTTTGTAGTGCCCAAAGGCAGTATAGAAGAGGCAACATTTAAAATCATAGAACAAGCATGGCAAGGAAGTGTTAGCGGAAGGGGCAGAATATACAGGGTCAAAATCACTGATCCGGATATAGAAGTCAAAATTTTAAGGCCACAAGAGATTCCTACATATGTACAAGAAAAATTTTATGATGTTGGAATAACAGGTAAAGATTGGATAAAGGAAACAGATGCAGATATCAAAGTATTGCTGGATTTAGAATACGGTAAAGTTAAGCAGGTTATTGCAATTCCAGAGTCTTTTGAGTTTAACAGTCTTGACGAGATGATAGCATATTTTGCAGAGAATAATAAAATATTACGATTTTCAACAGAATATCTTAAATCAGCCTCTAAATATATAAAATCAAAACAAAGTTATAAAAAACACTTTGGAGAATTAGAGCCTACAATTATAACCCCATGGTTTAGAATAGGAAATAATAAAAATGTAGAAATATTTTTATCATTTGGCGCTACGGAGGCCAAACCTCCAGAAGATGTAGAGGCAATTTTTGACATTACAGAAACAGGTACCACATTAATTCAAAATAACTTAAAGATCATAGACCAAGTAATGGAATCCACCGCAGTATTCATTGCAAATAAAGACTCATTAAAAGATCCTATCAAAAAGGAAAAGATATCCGACATGATTGTGCTATTAAAAGGAGTGGTAGAAGCAAGAAAAAAATTACACATATTTGTAAATGTGAATAAAGAAAATTTGGATGAGCTATTAAAGATTCTTCCATCTTTAAAAGGTCCAACAGTAAGTAATCTAAGTAAAGACGGATGGTATGGTGTCAATACAATAATAAATAAACAGGACTACATAAGACTGATTCCAAACATTAGAAAAATTGCACAAGGTTTAGTCACATTAGAACCGAGTCAAATTTTATCATTAGATAATATCATCATAGATGACAATAAAATTGATTAAAATCATCAATGTTCAAGATCCAATAAATGATGCTAATGAATTAAGAGAAAAGTCATGGAATAAAGATCTAGCAACACCTACAAAAAACACAATAGCAATTATAGATGAGATCAAAAAAGGCGGAGACGAGGCATTATTGAGATGTGTTGAGAAATTTGATAATGCAAAAATAGATTGTTTTGTTGTTACAAAAAAAGAGATAAAAGAAGCATATGAAAACGTAACCTCTAATCAGATAGACACTATAAAATACATGAAATCAAAACTAGAGGAAAGCGAACAAGCAATAAAAAACAATCTTAAAGATATTAAGGTAGGTTCAGACAACATTAGAATAAATAAAAAAGTAATACCAATCTCAAGAATAGGTTGTTATATACCTGGCGGAAAAGCCAGATATCCTAGCACAGTTATAATGTGTGCAATACCAGCAAAAGTGGCAGGAGTCAAACAAATAGTAGCCATATCACCACCCATGAAAAATGGTAAGATAGACCCATTTACCTTGGTTGCCGCAGACATTTGTGGAGTCAATGAATTTTATAAGATTGGTGGAGCTCATGGAATTGCAGCATTGGCATATGGCACAAAAACCATCAAAAAGGTAGACAAAATCGTGGGTCCTGGAGGTCTGTATGTTTCAGTAGCCAAATCAATAATATCAAAAGACATAGCAATCGATATGCTAGCAGGGCCAACAGAACTATTGATTTACGCAAAGGAAAAAGACGATCCACGAATTGTTGCACTGGATTTGATCTCTCAAGCAGAACACAGTGAAGATACTGTATGTGGAGTAGTTACAAATTCAAATTCAACCGCAAAAAAAATAATTAAAGAAATAGATAAAATTATTAATTTTGGCAATATCGATAGAAAAGACATAGTAGAAAAAAGCTTAAACAAAAATGGTTTTATTGCAATATGCGATAAAGATGAAAAAGTCATAGAATTTATAAATGAATTTGC
>JBNJLU010000266.1:0-3524 GCA_050591185.1 Candidatus Nitrosocosmicus sp. | reverse complement strand
GAGATGATGATAAAAGTATCATTGTATAACCTGTTTAGAAGAATACAGTAGAATAAGAATAGTTGTGATCGAAGGATAATGAATTAGGAAACAAAGCATGGTAAAATACCATTATATAAAATTGGGTTCTGCATCCCCATCGGGTATTGAAATGGGTGTTTATTTTGGGTATAGGTTTTGAACCAATCCGTGTTTTTCTGACTTCGGCAACTGAGGCCATTGTCTCATCATCAATAGAAATACCATTTTCTGTACATTTTCTGACAGGTCTTGATAAAAGATTGCAAGAGGTATTCAAAAAATGCTCATTTAGATACCCATTTTTATAATGTCATCTACTATTGGATTCCCTGGATTCATTTTGTTTTACTTTCACTTGTCCCATTGTTTCATCATCCTTGAAACCTTTTAAGTTTTGGAGCCCATCTCATTGAATTGAATTTAACATTTAGGTTCTAAAGGATCGTATATTTTCCATTTCCTTCTTTTGTGTCATCAAAAATTTTGTATTTCTTGTGTAATGTATTTTCACATTCACAAAACCAGCCTTTTGGTGAATCAGGACAAAAACTGTTTATCCTTTGTTTGGAGTGGAAGTGGTTTTAACCAAAAACCCTTTTGGTAGTTCATAAAGCCTTCTTGTCTCCAAAATTTCCAATAATTATCTTTTTTTCTTGGTTGTCTTTTTTGCAATAAAACAAAGGTAAGTAAACTTTCTATCACATTACGTTAGATTATGCGTTGGCGCGTTATATGGCATTTAAATAAGGATCAGATGTAGATATATTTAAGGTAAATTATTAAACATTTGGTAGCCCATGTGCTACAGGCGTTCTCCAGCAGAAATGTAACACCACCAATATAATACGATGAACTCATATATAATAGGTTTAGTTTGATGGGTGTTTTGAATCGGCGTAGTTTTTCCAGTATGTTTTTCCCACACCCATTCTGAGCACCAAGAAAAAAACACATCAACTGAAGAAACCAAACAACTGGTTTAACAATGCGGGTGGTTTCAGCAGAATCAGATACGGTATAATCTTACCACCAAAAAAAAACGACATCCAGAAGAGTGTGCAGAATCGAAATAGGCTAAAAAAAAGAATAACCAGAGGCCCAGAAAACAAACAGTTAATTGTAAAAAATAAGGCAAAAATTATGTTAAAAATTAAAAGAAATGGAATAACTAATGTGTTCTGGCAACTTTAACTAACTCTCTTAGATGGGATAATGACCTCACCTGTGCACCGTTTACCTTTTTGTAAAGACTCCAAAACTGTTCATTTGTTAGGTCTTTTCTTTCTTTTAGTATTTTCAAATGGCGTCTCATAGAACGCACTTTTATAACATAAACTTCTTTCTTGCCCACTCTGGCGGTTTTTTTTCCTTTCTTCGATCCAGGACCAGTTCCATGTTTCTTTTTTATTTGCAGTTTTGTTCTTGTTCTACCTCTAGAAGTGCCTTTGATCTTTGCAGTCCAAATAGACCCATTTTTTACTAAAGATTTAATGTTTTCGCGGGTGATTGAATCTGCGACATCATCTAATTTATCAGGTTCAAATCTAACACGATTAATACCCACTCCAAGGATTCTAGATACCAATTCTCTTTTTTTACGAATGTTAACAACCATAATTATTACACCTTTTGTTCTTTTTTATCAGGACTTTTTATTTCAGATGATGTTTCTGTTTTTGTTTTGCCTTTTATTCCATTAAGCAATTTGATTCCCAATGATTGAGCTTTTTCGATTATTTCCAATCGTTTTTTATTCCCTACAGTATGAGCAATGCGTGCTGCATCTTTGTTTTTATCCAATAGGGACAAATCACTAACATTATAAACCAAATTATCTACAAAACCAGAAGGATGTAACCCACGAGCTAGTTTTGGACCACCGTAGCCAATCTTGACTAGTGGCGGAACTCCAGAGTATTGTTTACGCATTTTATTATCAATGCCATCTGGTTTTCTCCAATTGGTCGCTAATCTTTTATACCTCCAGCTTTCTTGTCGTTTAAATTTTGGACGTCGGTCGGAAATCTTTTTACGTTGTTCAAGGAGCTCGCTATTGATTACCATAATAACTTTTTATTTTTCCTTGAATAAATAAATATGTTTCCGAAAATCAAATAATAAAACTAATCACAATAGTAATAATTTAGAGAAGCATCATAAGGCTCATTATTAAAAGTAAATAAATAAAACGTTAAAATATTGACAAAAAAAGAAAAGGATAAAAGGTTTCAAAATAATGATAATTTAATGAATAAGTACGAATTACCATCTGTCCCTTATAGTTATGATGCCCTAGAGCCACATATTGATGCAAAAACTATGGAAATCCACCATACAAAACACCATCAAACATATACCAACAATCTTAATGCATCTATTGAGAAATGTTCACAGGATATTCAAAATAAAGATGTAACAGAAATTTTATCCAATCTTGATCAAGTTCCAGCCGAATTAAGAGGTGCAATTAATTTTAATGGAGGTGGATTTGATAATCACCGCATATTTTGGAACAACTTATCCCCAAATGGAGGGGGAGAACCAAGTGGTTCAATTTCAGATGCAATAAATTCATCATTTGAAAGTTTTGCGAATTTTAAGGAAAAATTCTCGCCTGCAATAATAGCCATTCAAGGCAGTGGATGGGGATGGTTGGTATATAATCCATCAAGCAGAAAGGTAGAATACAAATCGATGCCAAATCAAACAAGCCCTAGAACAGAAGGGTTAGTGCCTCTTTTAGGATGTGATGTATGGGAACATGCATACTATCTAAAATACCAAAACAAGAGACCCGACTATGTTAATGCATGGTGGAATCTGATTAACTGGGATGATGTAAGCAGGAGGTTTGATAAAGTAAGAAACTAACCAATTATTTATTTATTTTAACCCCAGACTCTTTTACCAATTAATAACCCCGTTAATTAAAGTCAATTCGTCCAAATCCCTCCCTAACTGTGGTATTGACATTCATAGTATAGTCATAGATCTTTATTGAATAGTCCTTCAGGATGGCCATCATTTTATCATCAATGTTTTTGCTCATATAAAAACCAGGGCAATCGCCAGTAAGTTGAAAAGAAGCATGAACGGACATACGGTTATTTTCATATTGGCTCCATGAAAAAAAAGGATACAACCAACAAACTCCCGGCTTATCGGGATGAAGATCACAGGAACCATGGTCGTCTAAAAATCTACAAGAAAGGGGGTTTCCGTTATCAACCTCATTTTCATCACTTTTTCTTTTTAAATTGATCATCGTTAATGTGGTTATGAGATTCGAATTATCGGAATTGGTGGCAGAATTGGTATCCCACGATGCAACGTATGTTTCATTTGTTATGAAATCAGATTTATTTTTATAACCCAAACCTTGAGAAATCTTTGCAATATCACCAACAGTTAATGGTAAACGGCCCTGCCGATTACAACAATTATGACAATCAGGCCATAAACAATCCCATAAAAGAAAAAGAGAAGGATCTGTTATATAGGGA
>JBNJLU010000265.1:0-3538 GCA_050591185.1 Candidatus Nitrosocosmicus sp. | reverse complement strand
CATCTTTATTCATTAAGAATATTGTTTATTTAGGGTTTGTCTATATTTAATTATTTTAAAATTATTGAATTAGAATACTATTATATTAGCGGAAAAATCACTGAATGAATATTATATTAAAGATAAAAATTGACATACACTCGAAATATGGAGTTTTTTTAAAGACATGACCTGCAGGGGGATTTGCATAAGGCACAAATCTAAAAAAATACCAAAGACTCTTCGTTATGGTGAAAATGAAAAGCGTTGTCAAATTTGCGACATATTTATAAAATGGAATGGATTGTTTTGTCCCTGTTGTGGATACAGATTGAGACATAATGCCAGAATCCAAAAATACAAAATAAAAAAATATATAGAATAATCAAAAATACTAGAATAATTAAATTAATTTACCATGAAAGAGAGAATATATCGATTTCATTTGGTGTATAGTGAGTTGACCTGGAGCAATAGCATTTTCAACTGTTGCGTAAGTAAACGGTGAATCACCAACAACATTGCACAAAACTCTTGATATGATGCCTAATTCACCCATTGAAAATGCAATAAGATTGAGACTTGAGCCTATTAGATTATATAATTTCATGATACGGATGGTGTCCTCAATAGTGTTAGCAGTAGTAACTATTTTAATGAAATGGCTAAATACCCTCATCTTATCAATCAAATCAACTAAAAATTCCTGATTTGGAGTAATTGCAAAGTCATGCCATGATATTAATGTCCTAATGTCATTATCGTCAATGAAGTCTGCCAATTCATCGTTTGTTGATATGATATTATACTCCAAGTCCAATAACATTGGCCTAGCTAATGCCAATTTCTTTAGCAGAATTACTCTTTTTGAATCATCCTCGGCATATTTTCCCCCTTCAGTGATAGGTCTTAAAGTATAAATGGAATGCTTGTTGTATTTGGAAATTTTCTCTAGGATTAATTCGACGTTGTCAAAATCCTTCAGATAGTCGAATCTAAATTCTATAAAACTGACATTTTCCTTTAATACATTTTCAATCTTATTCTCAATTCCATCTAGGTCTTCATCAACTAAAGGCATAGAAACACAAATTTTCTTTTCTATTAGCAAATTGATTTTCTATGTGAAATTTAACATTATAACATTTTCTTTTCCTTTTTGTATGGTTTATATTTTTTATTGTTTACAAAAATACCCTATATCACATATGGCCCCGGGGGAGATGTTTTTCACCGATCATCTAAATGAACTTAGAATACGGTTTCTACGAATAATTGTTTTTGCTATATCTATAGGGTTATTTTCATCAATATTTGGCATTCAGCTAGTAACTATAAACAATCATTCTTTTTATTTTTTTTATCCAGCTGTCTATAATAACATTGCAAGCCAAATAACTTTATTTTTAAGTAATAGTTTGCTTCCAGAAGGAGTAAAACTAATTCAAACCGCCCCAGGTCAATCGTTGTTTGCTCAGATTACTGTATCAATTTTATTGGGTATTACAGGTACAATTCCAATAATAGTAAAAGAAATTTTTGGATTTATAAGCCCTGCAATTTCCAAAAAAACCAAAGCCAAAACGCTTTTCAAATTTATTGTTCCAATAACTATTCTATTCCTGATAGGAATAATTTTTTCATTTTATATTGCTATACCAGTTATACTTACTTTTTTATATCAATATGGGCAATCTTTGGGAATTTTATCTTTTCTGAGTATAAATGAATTTGTAAGTTTTGTTCTACAATTTTTTATTGCATTTGGCGTATCATTTCAGCTGCCTCTGATAATGTATATCATATCTTTAACTGGTTTGATAGGCACTAGATTTTGGTTAAAGAATTTTAGGTACGCACTAATAGCAATAGTGCTTTTCGGCGCAGTTATTACCCCTGATGGGAGTGGGCTCACCATGTGGTTTATTTCAATTCCAATGCTATTGCTATATCTTTTAGGAATATTAGTTATAAAAGCGAAAATTTCAAAAGATAAAGCAGTCATATAAAATAAATTATGCATTATAATCTTTGACATATTCATAGTGTGAGATAGATAATGTACCTTAAACTATAACCTAATGCATTATACGGTGTGTGATGTTATTTTTTTCCAATTTGCAATCAAAGCCTCTGATCTTATATGAAGGGGTTCATGGGATAACCTATTTTGAGCTAAATCAACATATTCTTGTTTTATATCAATCCCCAAAAAATGTCTGTCTAGTTTATACGCGACTTTGGTAGTCTGACCACTCCCATTGAAGGGATCTAAAACTATATCTCCATTATAGGAATATAATTTCATCAGCCTGTATGGAATTTCTTCGGGAAATGGACATGGATGATCTATAAAACCTGGTGGAACTGGTGCCAAATGCCAAACTGAATTAGCAATTTCTTTTGTCCATTCTTCATGGGTAGCAGGAAGAATTTCTCTTCTTTGCGTTCTACCTGATTTTACATCTCCTTTTCGTAATACCAGGATAAATTCATGCATGATATTTGCTCTATAATATTTTGGATAGGGATTAATAATAAAAGAACCATATCTATTTGTACCACCGGTTACTTTATGCCATATTATTTCCTCATGTAAATTCCATTTACCATCAGGTGAAACTAATTTTGATAGAAGTAAATGAGGCAGGGGGATTAGGGTCCCATTTACAACTTCATTTGCAATAACAATACAACAATATCCTCCCTCTTTTGTAACACGATAAACCTGTTCGTTAAATACTGAAACTAAATTGTTAAGATAATCATCCAAGCTAACTTTAGTTATGCCTCTATAATATTCCATGTTTTTCTTTGAAACATGCAAGTCATAATCAATTGCATTACCATAAGGAGGAGATGTAATTGTTAATTGAATACTGTTAGAAGGAAAGTTTTTCAATATTTTTTCGCAATTTCCCAAAATAATTTTATCATATAGTGATTCTGGTCTAATCAGCATTTACTTTTGCTTTTATGACAAGTCCATAATTACAATAGTCTAAAAATGTAAACGTTTTGATCAAAATAATTAACAATGAAAATGGTTTTTGATTTACTATTTTTCTAGTATGTATTCGTCAGGAATTTCCATTCCAAAATGTCTTCCCGAAGGCCGCTTGGAAAATATCATTATTTCATCGCCTATTTTGGTATGAGTTACAGGTAAAATCTTGTGATTTTTATCTAAAAATCTAATGGTTTCTGCGTTTTGAACAATAATTGTACCAATTTCACTACCACAAATTGCCTTGAATAATCGTAGAGGTCGTGATTCTATTTTGGCTCGTCCAACTGAAACAATTCTCGCCAACCCTCTAGCATTAACTATTAAAATTTGACTTCCCGATTCCAATTCCGAAAGATATTTTGTTGTTCCATCCGGTGTGATTGTATAGCTATGGACTGCTCCAGCGTTTACTCTAAAGGGTCTTGGGGATGTAAAGGAAGAACCGACAGACTCATTATGTACAAGAAACAAAAAATTTGATTTATTCCCAATTAGCATACCTTCACCTTCACAAAGCATTGAGACAGTATCGATACAAACTCTTTCGCC
>JBNJLU010000264.1:0-3556 GCA_050591185.1 Candidatus Nitrosocosmicus sp. | reverse complement strand
ATAGCTGTTGACTGGTCGTTGTGTAAAGAATGCCTGAAACATCGAGCCTATCGAGTTTATTGTCAATTCTATTTCTTTATCATGGGCAACATCTTTTATTCCGTTTACTAGTCTGTCGCATGTTTTGCCTACCTGTGGGTAAATTGTGTCTTTGTTTTCGCTTAAAATCCTTAGTGTTTTCAGTGAGGCTGTGACAGATATTGGATTTCCTGCAAATGTGCTAGCTTGGTATACTTTTCCGCTAGGTGCTAGTTGTGACATTATCTCTTTTTTTCCCGCAATTAGGGAAATAGGGTGCCCATTTCCCAAAGCTTTTGCAAATGTTGTTATATCTGATTTGATTCCAAAAAACTCACTTGCCCCCCCAAGGGCAAGCCTAAACCCTGTGACCACCTCGTCAAAAATCAAAACTATGTTATTTTGCTTGGTGATTTTTCTTATTTGATTTAAATAGTCTTTCTCCGGCAGTATCAGTCCCGAATTAGCCATTACTGGTTCTATTATTACGCACGCAATGTCGCTATCATCACTTTCCTGGTCTTTGTTGATGGCTGATTCCAATGCCTCTATGTTGTTGTAAGGGATTGTTATGGTCTTTCTTACGCTTTCATTTAGTATCCCGTCTGTATGCTCTAATTCTGATGCACCTGAACCTGCCTTGTTCAAAACATAATCAAAAGCACCATGGTAACCCCCATCGAATTTGATAATTTTTGTCTTCCTTGTGTATGCCCTAGCAAGCCTGATTGCATGCATAGTTGCTTCCGCTCCTGTATTTGTAATTCTTACCATTTCTGCACTTGGTATTATTTTGTTACATATCTCTGCCAATTCGATTTCTTTTTCGGTAGGTATGCAGAATAGGCTTCCTTTGTCTATTTGGTTTTTCACCTCCAGTGCAATTTCTTGATTGCTATGGCCCAGAAAAACTGCTCCATAGCCCATACAATAATCAATTAAGGTATTGCCCTCTTTAGTAAATATTCTGCTGCCGTTGCCTGAATCAACAAAAAATGGATATGGCTGAAAAAATCTGACAGGGCTGTTAACTCCACCAGGAATTATTCTACATGCTCTTTCAAATAATGTCTTGGATTTGTCAAATATCAAATAAATTGTGTACCCTTTAAAAAAGTTATAATTGTATCGGATTTTTAATTTTTCTTGTCTGCAAGGGTTTCTGCCATTTTTTTTGCGTGGTATGAGATTATGATGTCCGCTCCTGCTCTTTTAATGGATGTCAGCAATTCTGTCACTGCCGCGTTTTCATCTATCCACTTATTTATTGACGCTGCCTTGATCATCGAATATTCACCTGAAACACTGTATGCTGCAATAGGGTGAAGAGAATTCTGTTTTGCTGCAAATATCAAGTCAAGATTTGGAATGGCTGGTTTTACCATCAGAATATCAGCTCCCTCCTCCATATCTGCAATTATTTCCCTACGGGCTTCTCGTGGATTTGTAAAGGGCATCTGGTATGATAGTCTGTTCCCAAAGCTAGGTAGCGAATGGGCCGCATCCCGAAACGGGGAAAAAAATGATGATGCTTGCTTTGCTGAATATCCCATGATCAGTGTGTCTTGGTATTCGTTTTTATCCAACATGTCCCTTAATGTTTTTACCTGGCCGTCCATCATGGCTGATGGTGCTACCATGTCTGCACCTGCCATTGCATGACTTAGGGCAATTTTTGAGAGGGTGTTGAGGGTGTGATCATTGTCAATTTTATTATTTTTGATTATCCCGCAATGACTATGGGATGTATACTGACAAAGACAAACATCGGTAATAACTGCTAATTTGTCGCCAAAAGTGTCCTTAGTTATCTTTGTTGCCTTTTGTACTATGCCGTTGTTATCGAATGAGCTGCCACCTGAATCGTCTTTTCTTGATGGGATTCCAAAAAGGATTATTGCCTTAATCCCTAGTGAGGCAATCTCCTCTATTTCCATTGATATTTCCCCAATGGGGAACCTGAAAGTTCCTGGCATTGACTCTATTTCTATCTTTTCATTGATTCCTTCCTGAACAAACAATGGGAACACCAAGTCCTTGACTGAGAGGTGAGTCTCTTGCAAAAGATCTCTTATTGCTTCACTTTTCCTTAGTCTTCTTAATCTCATTTTTGGAAAAGCACTGTAGGCTCCGCTGAAATTGTTTATTATGCTTTTGATGTCGTCATCATCATCATTTGCTTTGTTGTCTGGGTTCTCTTGCATGTTGCCTTTTACTGGGCTATGTCTTTTCATAATTAAACAACCTCATTGCCAAATTTATCAATTCACTATTGTTTTTATTGTTTTGGGAAAATTCTCTCCTTAGGTTGTTCATTGGTGTGGAAAGAATGCCTTCTATCAACGCATAGGAGAACTGCTCAAAGACTTTCATGTCTTTTTCGTCTATTTTGTTTCTCATTAGTGATAATGCTTTTTTAAGCTCTTTCTCTCTAATGGCGTCTGCATCTTTAAAAATTGTTATTATCATGGGTTCTGAGCTTTTTCTTTTTAACGTTTCATTAATCAAGAATATTTCCTCTTCTATTATTTTTTCTGCGGACTCTATTTCCTTTTTCCTTTTCCTTAAGTTTTTTTCAACAATTTCTGAGATTTGGTCTATGTTTACCAATTTGACATTGTTTAGTGTGGCAATTTTGTCCTCCACTGTTCTGGGGTTTGATAAATCAAAAATCATTAAACCTTTTTCTCTTTTTTGCATTATGTTTGCCATTCTATCGTATGTTAGCAGATAGTATGGGGCGACAGTGGATATAAACACAATGTCTGTGTTTTCGTTTAATTTCTGTAATGCCTCGTCAAATGGTATTGGTATGCCGGCAACTGTGTCTGAAAAGGACCTTGCCCTATCAAATGTCCTACTGGTAATAAAAAACCTTATGTTCCTTTGTTTTAATGCTTTTGCTATCAGGCTTGCTCCTTCGCCTGAGCCTATAAGTAAAATTTCTTTCTCGTTTATGTCATCAAAATATTCGTATGCCAGATTAACCGCCATGGAGCCCACAGAGACGCTTCCCTTGTTTATCCCTGTGGATGCCCTTACCTTATTCCCTATTTTGATGGTTCTGTCAAAAAGAATGTTTAAATTGGGGCCTGAGAATCCATTTTTTCTGGAAAATTCTAATGATCTCTTAACTTGTCCTAATATCTGATCCTCACCAACTACCAATGAATCAAGGCCAGACGTTAGTTTGGCAAGGTGTTTTATTGCCTCCTCGCCCTCATCACTTATAACGTTTGATTTTACCTCATCAATAGATGATTCTATCAAAGATGACCATATTTCTATAATTTTGCCTTGATGGGGATTGTTTCCCGCTCCATAAATTTCAACCCTGTTGCAAGTTTGTAATATTAAACATTCCTCTAACTCTGTGGAGTTTATCAATGTTCTATATGCGCTGTAAATATCTTTAAACGTAAATTTTTCTAAAACGTGTATTGGTGAGTTTTTAAAGGTAACCCTTAGATTAACAAATTGTGATGATTGTAAACTTAAATATGCTGTCATCTGCCGTTGTTATCCTCCAATTTATCTA
>JBNJLU010000263.1:0-3584 GCA_050591185.1 Candidatus Nitrosocosmicus sp. | reverse complement strand
AGAAGTTCTTGATAAAGGATTAAGATCAACGGTTATGACTTTTTTGTTCATTTTTTTTAAAGCAAAGGTTCTATCACCATCCTCCAAAGGAACAAAAACAAGATCCGCTATAAGGATTCCTTCTGGATCAACTTTTCGCCTATTGCTCTCTAATTCAGGAATTTCTCCGAGATTGTCGGTTCCAACGCCTAAAATTTTTTTCAGTCCGCATTTTCTTAATTCGTTTGCAATTAATTCCTCTCTTTTTTTTGTCCGATAGAAAAGATTTACCTCTACACCAGATTTTTCCAATAGATAGTTTAATTCGCATATTTCTTTAGCACATAATGCTGCAGTGTTTCCGTTAACAGATAAAACTGGAAGATCCGCAAGCATGAACAGGGCAGAAGCAGCATTAATAGATTTTAATGCAGGTTCAGTGGTCTTTTCACCTAACAAATAATCAAAAGATTCGCCTCTGCCATGCGCAATTAAGCCTTCGTGTGCTACTAGGCCATTTTTAAATCCATCAACTAGTTTTTCTCTAATTACTAAGGAAAAATAACGAGGATGGTTTTTTGGTACAAATGTTTTATTGGATGTCATATGGTTTATCAATCAGTTTGGCTCCAGAATTATCAATATCGCACACAATTAACTTCCCATTAAATCCGCTCAACACCCGAATTACTTTTTGCAAATCTTGTCTTTTTACAATAGTAAAAAGAGCATGACCAAACAAAGCAACACTGCTTTTTATTTTAATAGACTTCAGGGATAAAAATGGCTCTTTGCAATAACCATCTAAAAGGCCGAACGCATCAGCAAAGCGATTAGACAGTTCTAAAAAAGTATCAATGCTCGGGTTTTGTTTTAGCATATGGACCATCGCCCTTCCCAATCCGTCCAATAAGATTTTTTTGCAAGATAATTGGGATTTGTCCAATAAGCGTGCAGTATTGATTGGTTTTATGCAAAGTATCACAGCACAATATCCAGATGAGATGGGGATTTTCAATACTTTTCCTATTCCGGGGCCACCAAAACTGGTTCGAATTTCAAAGCCGCCTGTAAACTCAGAGATTACAGTCCCAAGCCCAGTTTTACAAACAACATCAGCGCTATGGGCAATTTGGGATGCTTGAATGTTAGTCAAATTTGTCTTTAGTGCGTGGTTTAGAGCATATGAAAGGCTTAGTGCAGCTGAGCCACTTGAACCCAATCCGTAACCAATTGGTATTTCAGATTCATGCTCCACCGAAATAAAAATGGGTTCATTGACCATACTAAGATAGTGTTCTATAACGAATTTAGATACCCTAGAATCAACAGAGTTGATGCCGTTAAGTAAAATACTATAATTTTTAGTATTATCTTTATAGACTTTAACAGTTGTGGTCATTCCTTTGCCAATACTGAAACCAGCACCTAACGAACCGTTAAAATTTGGATGCAATGACTGTAATGTTTTATCAGTAGCAAAGAAACCAGTGATATGACCTGGGCTAAAGGCCTTTGCAATCGATACTGGCTGTTGGGCTACTATAACCATTTTAGTTTTGGTATACTTTCAGTAGATATAAAAATATAGTATAATTAATTAATACTAGTATATACTAATCATGACAATTTATATTCGTTCATTACAACAAATAGGAAGCAGCATTTTAATTTCGCTACCAGTGGATTGGGTAAAAAAAAACTATTTAGCCAAAGGTAAAAACGTAAGTGTAGAAACCAACAATGACAACTCAATCTCAATTTATAACAACAACCAAGAAGAGGAAATAAAAATTGAATTTAGCTACCAATACAACAACTCGGAATTAGGAGTACAAAATGGCAATGGCAATAACAAAGGCATGAACTCAAGTGTTGGAAAGGACACAAAAGACATAAAAATTCTACTAAACAAGATTTTTGGCGCATACCTATTAGGGTATAACATGATAAACATAAAATCCAAAGAGCCCATAACATTTGAGGACAGTGAAACAATAAAGAAATCCATTAGAAAATTAATTGGTTTGGAAATAGTTGACGAAAACAACTATAACATAAACCTGCAATTTCTTTTAGATGCAAAAACCCTAAATATCGAAAAAATATTGAACATGATGAATTCGATAATTACAGGGATGTTTAGAGAAACGATTTATTCGTTAGATGGCAAATTCAACCTGGACCTGAAAAAAAAGATAGCAAGTAGAGACGATGAAATAGACAGGCAGTATTTCCTGATTGTAAGGCTGATAAGAACTGCAATCATGAACAAAAAACTAGCCAGCATTTTAAACTTAAGCAACATAGACATGCTAGACTATAGAATTGCTGCTAACTATCTGGAAACCGCCGGAGATTTGATAACAGAATTAACGGCATATTTCACAGAAGTTAAAGAAGATAAACAGCTAGCAGCGCTGATAAGAAAGACGGGCTACTCACTTGAGGAGATGCAGATTTACTCAATTGAGGCTTTTACCAAAATGAGTAGGGTAAAAGCTTTTAAGGTAATAGAAAACTATGAAGAGTTCAAGATTTCACTTTCAGAGTTAAAAAAAAACATTAAATCCAACAAGGACATTTTAATAAATGAGACATCTATAATAGCAGTTGTAAATATTATATCATGTCTTGATAAGTTAGCTAAGTGTTGGATAGATATCACGGATTTAGCAAAACCGACGTATTTAATCAGGCCGTGATACATCCAGATAAAAGAATTTTGGCATGTTGTTTTTTTATCTATTATCGATCTCTTTTCCCATTAACAAAATCTATAAAATTGGATTTGGCTTGTGAATAAGGCATCTGGATTGGCGGGTGTTTGAAGCAAAAAGCTGAAATACTCTCCAATGGGCCCGATATGTTTCTATCCAATGCAATCTTAGAGGCACGAAGTGCATCTATCATTACACCTGAACTATTATAGGCGTCAGGAACTCTAAGCTTTAAATCAAGTTCCACCGGGACCTTACCGAAAAACCTGCCTTTCATGTAAATATAGCAAACCTTGTCGTTTTTTAAGAAGCTTACGTAATCAGAAGGGCCTATCCTCATTGGAATATCATATGGAACCATAGCCTTTACCGCAGATGTTTTACTAACTCTCTTATCTTCCAGCCGGTCTTCATCCAACATATTATAAAAATCCATATCCCCGCCAACGTTTAATTGGTAAGTTTCATCGATTATTACGCCCCTATCAACCCATAATTTTGCAAGGGTTTTATGAACAACAGTTGCACCCAACTGACTCATTACATCATCACCTGCACAAGGAATGTTTTTTTCAATAAAACGTTTTTGCCAATTGGTATCAGATGCAACAAAAACAGGTATGGCATTAACGAAAGCAACGCCCGACTCTAGGCATTTTTCCGCATAATTTCGGGTTGCGGTTCTACTGCCTACAGGCAAATAGTTAACCAATACATCAGCATTTATATCTTTTAATACTTGTGCTATGTCAATAGTTTGTTTATCAGAAATGGTTACTTTTTCTAAAAAATGTTTTCCAGCCCCATCCAATACATCCCCCTTTTGGACCTTTACATCAAAATTTGGAACATCAATTATTTTAATGGCATTGTTTGGAGATGCGA
>JBNJLU010000262.1:0-3594 GCA_050591185.1 Candidatus Nitrosocosmicus sp. | reverse complement strand
TTGCGGTATCTGGTGGATTCACAATAATTACTGATAGATTGGTTAAAGAGTTGGAATTAGATAAAATCTTTTCAAACAAGCTCATTTTCAACAATAATCAGCTGGATGGTGTCGATATTACCGTTACTTCAGATAAATCCCTATCAGTAAAATCCTTTATTGGCGAGAATGGCTTTACCAAAGATGAGGTTGTTGTTGTTGTAGATGGAGCAAATGATTTAAAACTTTTCAATCTATCTTCTTTTACTGTTGGATTCTGTCCTGTTGACATAGTGAGAAAAAAAGCTAGTTTTGTTATCGATAATAAAAACTTGGCAGAGTTGATTCCTATCTTTATAGACCGATTCGAAAATAAATTAAAACAAATAAACTATGAAGGTGGGTGTTGATTCTTTATCAATAACAATCATTCCAATAAAAATAAATAAAAATGTTGAAAAAAATGACAATGTTGCTAGCCTGATTCTTGAGTCTGTGAATTCGGATAGTTTACAAATTAAAGATGATGATATTATTGTAATTGCTCAAAAAATAATTTCTAAATCTGAAGGCAGAATATATTATTTGGATAATATTGTCCCGTCAAAGGAGGCGTTAGGTATATCTGCCATTCACGAAAAAGATCCCCGTCTAATAGAATTAATTCTCAGGGAATCGATAGATATAGTCAAAGTGACAAATAAAAATTTAATAGTGGAGACAAAACATGGCTTTATTTGTGCAAATGCCGGAATAGATCAGAGCAATGTTTCTGTTAATTCTGATGCTGTTTTACTTTTACCTGACGATCCAGATGAATCCGCAAGAAAAATCAAAAATTATATTAGCCATGAGCTTAAAAAAAATGTTTCAGTAATAATTTCAGATACCTTTGGTCGTCCATTTAGAAAAGGTCAAACCAATGTTGCAATAGGTGTTGCTGGAATTTGCCCAGTAAAAAGCTATATTGGGATGACCGATACATTTGGTAAAGTTTTAAAGGTAACCGAAATAGCAATTGTAGATGAATTAGCATCTTCTGCAGAACTAGTAATGGGAAAAACCCTGGAAGTTCCAGCTGCCATTATTAGAGGATATGAATACCAGCCATTAGATTTAGATGATGCAGGCGTTTCAATAAAATCTATTTTTAGGGAAAAATCTCAGGATTTGTTTCGAAGTTAAAATGGTGTTTGTATCAATATTGCAAAATAATTTATCTCCTGGATGTCTTTATTTGTGTGGATGGATATTGTTGATAACATACTTTTAGGAGATAAAAGATCTATTGCTCGTTCTATTTCTATAATAGATGATAATGACCCTAAATCTTATGAGATTTTAAAAAAAATATACAACAAAACAGGCAGTACTATTACAATCGGATTCACTGGTCCAGGTGGTGCAGGCAAAAGTACCTTAATTGGAAAACTAATCCCATATTTTAAAAGCCTGGGATACAAGATCGCCATATTGGCAGTAGATCCTACTAGTCCTATTACAGGGGGTGCAATCCTAGGGGACAGGGTTAGGATGCAATCAACTATGGATGACGAAGAAATATTCATGAGAAGCTTTGGCTCCAGAGGAACAATGGGTGGTATCTCAAAATCATTAAGGAACGCGATTAGGATTCTTGATGCCGCTGGATTTACCCTTATATTGGTTGAAAGCGTAGGGGCCGGACAATTAGAGGTTGAGATTTCAAAAGTTGTTAATTTAACAACGGTTGTCTTTAATCCAAATACTGGCGATTCTATTCAGGCAGTAAAAGCAGGGCTAACTGAAATTGGCGACATATATATAATTAACAAATCCGATATGGAAGGATCTGACACATTATATTTATCTTTGTTGGATTTAATTGGAGAAACTCCTAGAAAGCCATTGATTGTAAAAACTTCGACCAAAACAGGTGAAGGATTACAGGAACTATGCTTGAAAATTAATAGTATAATAAAAAATGATGAGTGGGTTTTAAAACAAAAACAAAAACAAAAACAAATTCTTCGAGATGAATTAAAGGAAATGGTTTTAGATAAAGGTAAACAAAAAACATTGGAACTTTTCAGGAGCAGGAGTCAAGAAATTAACGATTTACTTGATTCAATGCTAAATAAAATTAAAGATCCTTACACGGTGGCTGAAGAATTATCTTTATTAATATTTTCAAATAAATAGGTAGTAGAGTATGAACGAGAATACCCCTAAAACCGACTCTGGTATCCCTGTGAAACAATTCTTTGTAAAAGACGATTTGAAAAATGAAAACGAATCACATCCTGGTACTTATCCTTTTTTGAGAGGAATTTATCCTACTATGTATAGGGAACGCCTATGGACTATGCGGCAATACAGTGGTTTTGGTAGTGCGGAAGAAACCAACAACAGATTTAAATTTTTGCTAGATCATGGACAGACCGGTTTATCATTGGCATTTGATTTGCCAACTCAAACCGGCAGGGATTCTGATAATTCACAATCTGAAGGTGAAGTCGGTAGAACGGGAGTTCCCATAAGTTCTCTTAATGACATGCTAACTTGTTTTAAAGATATTCCTTTAGATAAAGTAAGCACTTCAATGACTATAAATTCAACTGCATCTATACTCCTTTCTTTATATATTTCTGCAGCCGAATCCCAAGGTGTTTCCCCTTCTCAATTAAGGGGCACTACTCAGAATGACATATTAAAAGAATACATTGCACGTAATACTTATATCTATCCACCTAGGCCATCACTGAGATTGATAGGTGATATGATTCAACACTGTTCAGTTCATGTCCCCCAATGGTATCCAATCAGTATCTCTGGATACCATATTAGGGAAGCCGGATCTAATGCAATACAGGAACTTGCTTTTACTTTTGCAAACGCTATAGAATATATCAACACGTGCATTAACAAGGGTCTAGAAATCGATGACTTTGCTCCCAGACTTTCGTTTTTTTTCTGCTGTACAATGGAATTTTTTGAAGAAATCGCAAAGTTCAGGGCGGCAAGGGTCATCTATTCAAAAATACTAAAAGAAAAATTCAATGCTCAGGATCCAAAATCGCTTCATTTGAGATTTCATGTTCAAACAAGTGGTGAATCTTTAACAGCCCAGCAAGTCGACAACAATGTTGTCAGAGTTACCACAGAGGCTTTAGCTGCTGTTTTAGGTGGCTGCCAATCATTGCATACAAATTCACGAGACGAAGCGTTAGCATTGCCAACTGAGGAATCAGTTAAAATTGCCCTTAGAACTCAACAAATAATTGCATCAGAGACTGGTGTTACAAAATCTGTTGATCCTCTATCTGGATCTTATTATATTGAGTATTTGACTGAACAAATTATCGAAAAAGTAAATCAGTACCTAGATAAAATCGAAAAAATGGGGGGATCCTTAGCAGCGATTGAAAACAACTTTTTCCAAGAGGAAATAAGGAAAAATGCATATGAGTTAAAAAAAGAAATTGATGAAGACAAAAGAGTTATTGTTGGAGTAAACAAGTTTAAAGACCACAAGGATATAGAACCAAAACTAAATGTTATTGATCACCTTCTTGAAAAAAAGCAAATTAAAGCACTAAAAGAATTTAAAAATTCTAGAGATAACATAAAAGTTCA
>JBNJLU010000261.1:0-3610 GCA_050591185.1 Candidatus Nitrosocosmicus sp. | reverse complement strand
GAAAGAAGGGTTGCAATTTCTTCCATGTCAAAAACTGGCTCAGCCTATTTACGACAATGCATAACAAGGAGATGCTAAACGCTTAAGTTAACAGGGCCGTTTACAGTGATAAAGAATACAGAAGCGAGAGGATCAAAACAAATAGAGGTTTTATTTTTTGCCTGCTAAACTATGCTACATTACAGAGCAAATTCCCCTGAGGAGTTAAAGGCTTTAGAGATCATCCAAGGTTTTCCAGAAAACAGTAGTGTGGATACAGGACCTCTCCCCTGCTCTAAAAAAATACTTTCTGAATGCGGTGCTAAAATAGTCAGATTGATTCGTAAATGACGGGTAAAGCTGTCGTTTTGGATCGGATACCATTTACTTTAGTGCAATCAGGTCGCTTTCAAGGGAAAACCCAAACCCATGGAAAGCTACCATAGTTGCTGAATGAGCCTAAACCACAATAGCACATCCATTAATCAATTTTTGTTATTGCAATTGCAATGTGTTTAGAAAAACTATGTTGGCTGAAAATTAATTGGAAAAATATAACTGTAATTATTTGCCAAACCCAGATATACAATCATATCTTATAAACCCATGCTACAAAATATTGTCTACAAAAAAAAGGTGGATCCATCGGAATTGCAACCAGCTCTTGCATAGATGCAAAAGGGAGGAGGGTATTTGTTGTTCATTCAACCCCTTTTTTTTGGTAACAGTATCTCATCTCATGTGTTAAATTACGAAAAAACAACAACATTATGGATTTTAAAACAGCAAAATAAAACTAAACAAATTTAAAATAATATATCACCAGAATAACATGTTTTATTAATTATTTCGTATTGCCACCAAAAATAACAGGATCCATTTTGAAGGTGGTTACCACATCTCAACGAGCCACCTAAACCGATAAAAGGCCCATTTGTTTTTGAGATCGGATTAAATAACGAATACATAATAGAGATTGTCACCCTTGATGATAGTCCCAAGCAACATTGACAAAATAAACCGACATCAACATAAAGACATATCAAACATAACCGTTACCATTTTCGGCAATAAAGTATACAATTTTAAAAGAGTCATATGATATGGTATAACAATAATGCTTGATTGAAATTTAGAAAAGTTTCAATTTATGGCTGCATAGTCACAAATACACACCATTATATTTCCACTGCCTTTTCTCCAATTGTTCACATTTGATTATTTACATCATCAGAGAAAGAGAGACTAACAAACGGGCAAAAATGAAGGTTAAATCATAATCACCAGAGAAATACCATACTTTGGAAATCATGTTCTTATAATCACTATAGTCATCCACCTCTTTTCCATTAATTCTCTAAAGTTTCATCTAAACAAATCATGAAAATCATCTGCATTCATGACTTGCGCATAAAACCTTTATGATATCAATCAATTAGGTTAAAGACACAGTTTAACAGTTCTTCAACCTCCTCCCTTAAGTATCGCTTATCCTCACCACCAGATTTACCTATGGTAATATCCAGGTTACTTTAGGAAGAAGATGAATGGCATCATCAAACCAAATGTCTTTGACAATAGGTTACATTAAAGCAATTGTAGTAGTATTATTTTTTTTCCTAATAAAGTTAGTCATAACATATAACGTATAGAATAACCACTAAAAATGATATAACTAATTAAGATATTACCAAGTTATATTTAATGTGTAGTAACCTTCATATGAATACAAACATTAGTTTTTCATATATGCTATATTTTGATTATCTTGTCTGAATGAATAATAAAATATACCTCATGGCGACAATTTTGGCACTTGCATCTGTCGGTGCTTTGTTTACACAACCCATTTTGGCAACCAAAAACGGCAGCATGATTGAGAATATTTTGGATAAAGCTCTTCCATCTAATAATAATAATAATAATAATAATAATAATGATGATAACAGATCCACTGCAGCATCTGGATCAAGCTCTGCTGATTCCGCAGATGCCACACCCGTTAGCACAAGTCTATCCTGCGGTCAGGTTGTTAGAGAAAGCGTAAGTCTCACCGCAAACCTTGAATGCAGCACTGACGGACTCATTGCTGGTGCTGATGGCATTACCATCGATTTGAATGGGTTTACAATTGCCGGTCCTGGTGGCGAAAGCTCCAAGGTGGGCATAATGCTTGCAAACAACGACAACGTTCAGGTTACAGGCGGCACAGTCAAGGGCTTCCAGGCGGGTGTCCTAAACACTGGTGGTTCAGGCAACACTATATCCAAGGTAACCTTCACTGAAAACCAAATCGCAATATTCAACACAGGAGCCACAAACACAAACATCGAAACAAACAACATGTTCTCAAACAGCATAGGCGTTGCATCCCACTCATCCACTGGAACAACAATGCACCAAAACATGCTCACTGACAACCAACTTGCAGGTGTAACACTTGTGAATTCCGCTGCAAATGTCTTGGACTTTAACACAATAACAGGCTCAGTTAATGGTGTGTTCTTAGACGGCCAGAGCACAAAGAACAACGTAAACACAAACACCATAGTGCAAAACAGCGGAGTGGACATCAACAACGGCAATGGACTTCCGACCAACATCAACGCAAACGGATTCTCCGACAATCTCTGCCATACATCAGTGCCAGACGGCCTGTGTATAGGCAGATAAACCCAAAAACTTTTTTCTTTAAATAATGGTCTCTTTTCATAGTTAAGGTAACTAAAACAATAATAACATTTTTTTGAAATAGCACATCGTTTTTTTTATAAAGACATAATTACGGATAATCGAGAAAAGACAGTTTAAGGGAAGGACAAGATTCCTCCTAAACCCCCCTTTAAGGCGGGCTTACTGTATTTAAAACTAACCCTTTTTTTTGATGAATAGACTTGTAAGTTAAATTTTAACTTTTATCAATCGTTTTTTATAAACAATATATTCATGCCATCTCAAAATATTATTGGCCTATTGAAATTAATCAAATGAATAATTTTAGGCATTATCTTCGAAATATTTTCTTTACCCCATTTAACAAAGTCAAGGCGTAAAGAAACGTATTCAAACAGGCAAAAGCAAGAGAAGTTGGCCTACTGCCAGATTGCAATTGCACTTACCGCCATCATAAATTACAAAATAGCCTATCTTAAGGTGCTAATGGATCATCATTTCAAAGAATACACACAAAACCAAATAAAGCCGACCACATCATCACCTATACTTATTTTTGTGATTTATGACAAGTCGGACAGTAAAGGGAAAGAAGAAGAAGGAATGAAATAAAACTAAATTAAAAATAAATTAAAAATAAATCTGGTGAAATATTCAGAACTTTAGGTGTTCTGTTGACTTGGCTGGGACATGGAGAAATTATTGGTTCATTAAAAAAATGATGAACAGATAAGTGATTTCACTAATCAAATAAAACTTGTCTTTTACCATTACTATGGATTAAATATTAAACGGTCTTAAAGCTCATATCATATATTTACCATACTTGATGACGAATATAGCCATTTATTGTAGTTCATTAAAAAAATAATAGTTTTAGGAATCAATAGTGCTTTGTCGCCTAATTCAATTTTCCTTTCAGCCGTTGACTTTTTTAGTTAAAGGTGAGCGTTGGTGG
>JBNJLU010000260.1:0-3633 GCA_050591185.1 Candidatus Nitrosocosmicus sp. | reverse complement strand
AACAGAGATCAATAGCAGATGAATGTTCTATGATTAGAGAAAAAGTCCGTAAGTTGGATTTATTCGAAAAAGGGTGCTGATGGATCAAAGGTCCCTTCTTCTGCTGTTGGATCATCTAATGAGACTGTTGTAATAATGAGATTGGATATTATTTCTGTTTTTCCCAGAGTAGTAAGATGAACATCTAGTTTTAGGGTGTCTATTTGCGGGTCATCAATTATGGGAGCAAAACAAAATCTTCCGCTTCCGGTTTCTTCGGGATCAAATGGAAAAGAAACCGTGTCTATTTGAGTTCCATCTGGTTTAGAAATTTCCATAATACCATAAATCTCGGTGTTTATCAAATTTGGGTCTAGTGTTTGATAGGCTACAATAGCTGTTACTTGGTGATCAAATGATGAAGGTAAGTTTCGAATACTGCTGAATCAAAGAGTATGGTAATCTTTTCTTGCGGTTGTGGTGTAGTCGCGGTTGTTTCATCCGTTTGAGCAACCGCGTGAGAAGACATTAACCCAATGACAAAAACCATAAAAATGAAATTGAGACAGACCGACAACCTAAGGATATTGGCATTCATTTACATTTACAAATCTTGTGCATATATATAACTGTTATATCCTTCATGTTGCCTCAACTATATCTTATTTGGATTTGTTTAGTGTCGAGCAGAGTGTATATGTTCCACATCAGAGGCTATTATGCTATATTGTAAATCCAATGTATGCATTAATAATTCAAAAAATATGTTCAAAGCCGCTACAGATTTAGCAACCCTCAACTGGGATGTTAAAGTGTCCTCCATCATTCAATAATTTTAGAATTGTTAAGTAGAACATATGGAACATCATAGAACATTTGGAGATGTTCCATTAAAGAACTCTATTTGGGCTTGTATTAGCCTAATAAGGTCAGTTTAACCGTATCATTTATAATAGAACATTTAGAACATGAAATATAATATATGTATATAAAATAGTTAGCAGACAATGGTAGAGTGCATTATATAGAATTTTATTTTATTAGGGGCATAGTTAAAGGGATGTTCCATATGTTCCAATGTTCTGTAGATAGAGGGTAGTTGTGGCTGCTTTTCTATTTTACTTAATATACCCTACAATCAATTGCACCAACAAAAAGAATTTTTGATTAAGTTAGTGCATGATGCTTGAATGAGTGTAAGTAGGATTATTGATATTATGGGTTAGCGGCGGCCGTATGGCCACCGTATGGGATAATATTGGTCTGTTCCATATGCTGCTATTTTGTTTAATCATTGACAAGATGGACATTATTCATTCGTTTATATCTGGTTGGCATACTTGGCATTTGAATTCGATTGTAAATCTTTTTAAGTTTTATGAAAACCCTTTTGTTTATGGTAGAAGATGAGATAACTTGTATAAAAACAGACGATAACGACACTATTACACATGTAGGTTTAAAAAAAGGCAGCACTCAACCTATATCTATCATTATTCATCTAATGCATCATGAAGGTTATTCCTTCTATACTTTGAAAGATGGCATGCGAAAAGAAGTTTATCATAAATCTTCAGTGGACGGTAAAGCGTTTTTAACAATTGATCCAGATAGTTCACTTATTGATTCACTTAAATTTCTGCCAGAGTGTTAGCGGCGGCCATACGATCGCCGCCGTATGAAAACTGCCATGATCCACATGTGTTCTTTTACTGGACAGGGTTATTCATGACTTAAAACGGATCGTAATATCATCGCTTCGAGCACCGAACCATAACAAAATACAAGTGGATCGGTCAAACAATTAGAGTAAGATCTTTAATCCCTTTCATAAGACGATAAAGCTTAATTGCACTTCCTTACAACAATACAATATTATCATGCTATCAAAAACCGAGGTTTTGTATCTAAGTGGCCAAATGAAGGTTTCAAAATCCTATGAGTACAAGTTAAAATCCATTATCAGGAAGAAAATATCCAACCTATTAGATAAGGAACTTCCATTACTTTCATCATTATTCCATGAATCTGACCTTACTAAATTCAGTAAGATAAATGACGAATTCAAAGAAACCGATCTTACTAATATCAGTAAGGCATCCACACCAACAAAACCAGATGAAGAGCCAAAGGATATTGCTGGCAATCTGCAGCAAAAAATGCAGTGTAGAAGAAATAAGAAAGGATTTTATAATATCCTTAAAATACACAGATTGAAGCTCCGGTGGTGTAGAAGCGCCAATAGCTGCACAGTCCGGTCAAGCATTTCGCCCTTTCAAGGCGACGATCCCGGGTTCAAATCCCGGCCGGAGCATCGCCATATCTAGATTTTTAAATAAAGATTCTAAAACGGTTAAGAATTTCTCAGAAAGCAGACAAACAGCTGAAAATACTGCATCGCCAGTACAAATTACTGAATCAACTAAAACAGTCTTCATTCAATAGATGTGCAGGGCCTGGCAAAACCATCTCCAAACGTTAAAGCGTATTTCATGAAGGATTTGGCGTCCTTGTCAAATCTCTTGGGGCGATAAGATCAGTGGCTTGGCATCATCAAAACACACCATTTGAAGTGGGTCCTTTGCTTCAAACAACTCAATGAAAGCCCTCAAGTCCATTTTTGATATCGAGAGCCAAGGTAAAGGCATTGATTTAATGACAAGGTGGATTAGTGATGTTTCAACTGTTTTGCCTCAGTAGTACAAGAATGTTTTGCTGTTTAACACGTTAACTGGACTTGGGTCAAACAAGGCCCAAAAGGCGCTCCATCTTATAAAAGCCAATGAAGTCCAGCATGTGGATAAAGAGAGGTGACGCTAAAGCACTATCAATTCCCCAAGTCTGTTCATTAGGCAAACAAAAAATGCTTACTCCAGTATAGTAAATGAAGACGTTCTGGAAATAGCAAAGGACACCCCTAATACGGAATATTATTACAATTCTCTTCGCAAAAGAATACTTATAGCCAACAACATTGGCATGAATATGCATTATTGTCGCAAGGTCTTTGCAACCTACCTTAGGTCTAAAGGCATTGGACCAGAAGTAATAGACTTGCTGCAGGGCAGGATTTCAAGATCTGTGTTTGTGAATCACTACTACAGACCAAACATCAATGAAATTGTAACTAACACGATAAGGCCATTGCTTGATTCATTGTTAAGGGAATTGTCCTAGATACATTCTCAACATATCGACCCATTTTTATATAATGCCTTTTTGATTTAGGCATATGTATAGATATTCTGATAATACTGAAACTCCAAAAGATAAAACCTTTCAAAAGATAACGGAACAACTTGATGGCTTTATGGAACACCTGCCATCAGAGGAAGACAAACATCTTTTCTCAAATATGGTTTCTGAGTGCTACCACAAACATTATGAAGCCATAAAGTCAATGGAAGGGGATGATCCGGGCTTGATTACGCCTTTGATTATGGCTTTGATTGTAGATCAACAATTTATGGTTGATCGATTGCAAGTCAACAATTGTTGAAAAAGAAATAACGCTTCTATAGACGCATAATAAGATCATTATCTTAAAAACTCAATAGAACATCAGAACATGATATATAATATATATTATATATATTAAATTCTGGCAGACAACCTTAAAGTACATTCCAAAGAATTTTTTATTTTATTTCAGGG
>JBNJLU010000259.1:0-3653 GCA_050591185.1 Candidatus Nitrosocosmicus sp. | reverse complement strand
CTAGCGCCACCATATTGTGTATATTGTTGTGCCAAATCTGCTAGATTTTTAGCTACACCTTCTACATCAACGGGTTCATCATAAATTAACCTGTTACTCTGAGCAAAAAATCTAGCATGATCAACTTGCATGCGTGCATCAGGGATATAACCTGCTGCGGCAAGACCAATGTGATCATCAATCTGAAATATTTTTTGAGTAACATTTGATACTTGTAATTTTCTTGTTTTTTCTTCAACTGCCAAAATAACACCCTCTGTACTTTTTATTCCTAATGCTAAAGTACCTCTTCTAACAGTTTCAATTGCATACTCTACCTGATATAATCGGCCATCAGGAGAAAAAATTGTAATTCCTCTATCATAACCTGCTGCGGCTGGTAACAAATCATCTATTTTACTTTCAAAACTTTATTTATAGTTACCTTATTCAAAATAAGATTCAGGGCGATAGAACAAAAATATTTTTATTTGCCTTAACAATATGTAATGAAGGTTTTTGATTTTAGAGGAGGTCATCTTTAAAGGTCATCCAAATGTACAATCTTTGCATGCGAGAACAATAGAAATAACAAAGGATAAAGACTTGACCCTAAATGGGGATTGCATAATAGGGATAAATGCAAATAAAGCTTGTAAAGACCTAGATTCAGGGATAAAGAAAAGGATAAAGAAAAAGGATTCACTGATAGAAATATGTCTAATAGTGGAACCGTATAGTTTCACAATTAAGGGTTTTGGAGATGACAAGATCCTGTTAACGAATGAAGACGACATTGTTTTAAGAAAAAGCAAATTTATTTGTGATCGAACTCTTTCCATTAATTGCAATTTCAGCTCTTTAGAAATACCAAGAGAGATTATCAATTCCTTAAAGAACCCATCAAAAACAGGCATAATGCAAATAAAGGTAGAGTGAGCAAAATAACAAACACTAATCTTGTCTACAGTTAAAAATCATTTTTTTTGAAATCAGTATTCGTTACCCTCTCAAATGCTTCGATATACCTATCAGATATTTTTCTAACGATATTAGTTGGTAAATGGGGTGGTATTGGCTTTATGCCTTGTTTTGAATAGTCATCTATAGTTTTTTTAAATCCTGTTTCGACTAGCCAATCTCTAAGTATTTGTTTATCAAAACTGTCTTGTAAAACTCCTGGGCGATATTTATCCATATCCCACAGTCTGTATTCATCAGGCCCAAGAGAATCCACTAACACAACCTCGTTAGATACGGGGTCCTTCCCGAACTCAAATTTTACATCAGCCAAAATAAAATTGGATAATTGAATTATTTTATCCATTTGATGGTAAAGATCAATGGAAAGAGATTTTATCTTTTTAATTTCATCCTCATTGACCATACCATTTTTTATAGCTTGTTCTTCAGTTATTGGAACATCATGTTCATCTGATTTGGTGGTGGGATCAAAGATTAGACATGGCAGCTTAGAGCCGATAACAAATTCCCCATTATCAATTAAAGTAATTAATTCATTTGGGATATTGTAATACTTTTTTTCTTTGATGCGAGAGTATAAACTTCCGTACAAATATCCTCTGATTATGCTTTCTATTGGAAATACGGATAGTTCCCTAACCAAAATCTTATCCTTATCAATTCTCTTTATAAAATGATTTTTGATATTTAAAGAAGAAAACCAAAAGATAGTGAAATCACACAGCACTTTACCTTTATAAGGTACTGTATCACTCATTACAACATCAAAAGCAGAAACTCGGTCTGTAAAATGAAAAATCAAATTGTCTTTATCTAGTTTATATATATCTTTTACCTTTCCTTTTTTTATTAATTTCAATATTTGATGTAGATAAAAATCTAATAATTATATATTTGGCTAATTGTCATAACAATTCAAAACCTCAAAAAATAGCAAATAAATTAAACTCAATTTTGTACAAAATATATTTTTAAAAAGTACCGATATGCTATAATTGGATAAAGGACATAAGTCAACACATCTATCTGGAATTCGGTTTGATCACTGTTTTTCATGGTTAGAGATATCCATTTTTTACCTTCAACATAACAAACAAATAAAAAATATCCAGTCAATTTGAAACAACCTAAAAGCCATGCTTTAGCAATAAATCAAATAATTCAGGTAAATGAGAAAAAATAACATCCATATTTGAACAAGTGAATCAGAAGGCAGATGTTAGGTTATATTTTATAGAGGGATTATTCTGTATCGTTATAGATGATGATACCTGTGCGTTTCCTATGACTTTATTTTCATCAGCAATAATTGGCATATATCAATATATATAAAAAAAATAACACATTATCAATCACAAACATACTCTATTAACATATTTTGACGTTATTTGCGATAAACATTCTAGTATCTTTTTTATGTAAATTTAGTAATTCAGGCGTTAATGTAAAGACAAAGCGTATTGATTTAATTTATATTATCTTGTTTACAACATTATTATACTATTTGTGTTGTGATCCCTATAGAAAATAAGGCGTAACTGTGTTCCCGGTTACAAAATATATTCTTTAGGACTGCTGTCACAATGCAAATAGTATTATGGAAATACATTTAAGGAAACTACATATGCATCATAGTTTTCACAATTCCAATGATTTTACGAATATTATGACATGTCATTTAAAATCAATCATATAAATATAATGCACCATATTAAAGATAAAAAATTTATTTAGTGACTTAAACCCAGTTATAATCATAATTAACAAGAAAATCAACATGGAGAAGTTATGCGACCTGCTTTTAGAGTTAGACTCCGATGAAGGGATAAGAATAGATAACCCTAAAAGTGATAAAAAAATTTATATAAATCGAAATTTGCTTGGAATCTACAATATTCTGATCAGAACAAAGAAGGAGAAAAAAGAGCACAAAGGCAAAGCGGAAAATAACAATAGCAACACCTCAGATGGAGACTATTTGGAAGAAATTCATAACTATGATAATGCATCACATGTTTTAGAATTTCTAAAACAAAACATAGATAAACCTAGTATTTGGCTATATTAATCACAAATGATTAGAATTTTGCTCTTGAAAAGAATAATCCATATCTTTAAATGATTTTACAATAGCACCGATCAGTTTATATCAATATGAATTTTATCCATATTTTTATCTAATTAGCAAAATAATGAATTAACTACAAAATAAGATGTTTATTTTTTATTAAAAAACAGTTTCAAAATCAATATTCAGTAATATTATATCATGTTGATTCATTCCATTTATAATAAACCGTGCCGGCTTTGCATGTTACAAACAGATTGGATGGGGAATAGGTAGATTCCACCTCCATTTCAGATAAAAAACGCTCAATCTCAACTTCATCCTCAGAGGATTTTGAAAAAATATTAACAATCTCTTCTTTAGAAAACTCCACGCCATGGTTTTTTTTAAAATAATCATAAAAACCCGATTTATCAATCATGTACATATGTCACATATTATATAACAGGTATTGGAAATTTAAATATATATTTGACTAGCACCTTATTAAAGAAAAGATTTTATAAAAAATTATGCTATACAAGGGTGAATTATTGAAATATACACTATTTGGATTTTTATTGATTCTTTTTATAATAATATTATCTTTAAACTACAAGAATACTATTCAAATTAATGGCAC
>JBNJLU010000258.1:0-3656 GCA_050591185.1 Candidatus Nitrosocosmicus sp. | reverse complement strand
AGAAACCGATGCTATGTCATATTGAACTGCATAGTTTGTTTCTAATTATGCAAGAGATCTATTATGTTATTTTGTAGAAACACACAACCTCATCCAATAATATCAACATTTCAATAGATTCGAAATGGGGTTATGTTACTAACACAGTATTAAGATCTATGCATTAGCGCCAGGATTCCATAAAAAATCAATCTAGCCAAAAGAAAAACAATAAAATAGACAAGAGGCATTGCCTAATGTTTCTTTAGTTTTGTTTTAAAATCAAGCAAACTTGATCCCAATAAGTATCGATCAATCGGATTAGATAAATCGAATCAAAATCATATGACCAATCTTTTCGCATTATAAAAAAAACAATTATCTATTTTATTGTTCTGTAGCCAGATGGCTGCTGCTGCTGCTTGTTAGTTATTATGCCATCAACATTAAAAAATAAACTGCGGAGTTTTCTGCATTTTCTTTGAATCTGGGGTTATTTGGACCCTGCCTTAATGTGACGTAACCCTCCACTATTGCTGTTAATGTGCCCATGTTTCCTATACCTGTACCCCAAATTCACCATTGAGGCCAGTCACGTTTTGCCCAGTTATGATCATCACTGGAACCTGAAAACGAGGGCCAAAAACTTGATATAAGATATATTTTTCTGACAGATGTTGTGTTTATGGTGAAATTGAGCCTGTCTGAGACATCTGCCCTATATGGATAACTTAGAGAAAATACGTCAATTTTATTGCCCCAATGTGTTGGTGGATGGGAATCTATTACAAAGTCAAAAGACAGGGTTTGATGGATTTGAGTGGGTGGAGGAGTTTTGGCCATGTGCATTGTTGCTTGATTAACATGGGAAAAAGCAAACAGGTAGTACTGCTGCCTCTGAGACTGCAGACTATGCCGCAAGAATGCACATTTAATTAGGCTCTTTGTTTATCATGGTATTTGTCATAACAAAATGTTTATAAATAAAAATTATAAATGCACATTAAAGTCATATCGTTACATAACCTTATAAGACATGAGGGGTACATTTGACCTATGAGACAAAGATTTTCATTAGGAAATAAATGCGAATGTATGTGTCATGGCAAAGCTGGTATAGTAGATTTTTGTGGATATTGCACCACTTCTCATAGAACATTCTCTAACAACAGATCAAGAAGATAACAATATTTTTGCTTTAAGAAGGTCACATCTTCTTAATCAGCTAAAGTTCAGGATATGTACTTTTGTTAAAATTCAAATATGAAGAGTACGATTCTGTTCAACCAAGGCGTTTTCAACCATTTGTCACGGAAATCCACAATAACATCTAACAATTCTTGACATATGCTACATCCCAATTTTCATCCTTTTTACATGAAAAACAACCAGCATTCATGTATTTTGTCATTATGTATCATGTTGTCCTCCTACAATATTTTCCCACAGATGGATATGGATGATTAAATGATTGAATGAGGCTGTGTTTCTAAAAAAACACACATAGAGTCCGTATTTTGACATTTGTTCCATATAACAGGTTTCAGGACATACCAATGGAAATAGGTAGTTCTTTATACCAAAGAACAAACAACAAATATTGCAAGAAATTTCTGCATCAAATAAACTCTTCTCTGATGTTGATTTTTGGGATTAAATCGTAATTTTGCAACATAAAGTAATCATAAAATAACTAAATAAATGAGGAATAATAGAATAACATGATTAAAATGGAAGTATTTGAAGAAATTACCCATAACGCGGGCATCAAAGACATTAATGAATTTTTTAATACAGGAAAAAGAAAAGTAATCAACATCCAACTGGCAACTAATCCTATTAGTGGCAGCAATAAACCATTTGTGTTTTATGCGTTTTATGAAGAAGGGGAAGAGCAATAAGAGGAAAGAAAATAAAAATCGTTTTATTCTTATTTTGAACTCATTGCTAACCTGGGTGCTCTTTCGCAGGTCAGTTTAGCATTATAGTCGATACCTGGAACTCTTCTTGCTTTAGTTTACCATACCCCAAAAACGAAAATCAAATCCTCTTTGTATCCCTGCCAAAGATTATCACCCATCGGCTTTACTAGTTACGGATTATGTCTAAAGGCAGGATTGAATCGCCGCACAATGAAACGCCTTACCTTAAAAAAATATTTGGCGATTAACATGGATAAAATCGAACATTAAATTTGGCTCGCTATCAGGGTATATTCGGCAGAGCACCTGACAATTGCATTTATTTCATCAGGTTGTAAATATTTGGTAAAACATCTGCAGATAATCCTTTTATGGAAAAATCCATAAATCTACTTAACCAAGTTTCCTCAGGATTAACTTCTACAAGAACTGCATTGTTATCTTTGGCATAAGATGGCAAGGTATTGGCTGGAGAAACGTTCAACGATGTTCCTACTATAAACATAAGGTCACAGGAAGATGAGAGTTCTATTGCCGTAGCCCATTCTTTTTGAGGCAGAGCCTCTTCAAACATAACTACACCGGGTTTAAGCACACTTTTACAATCAGTGCACTTGGGGGTTAGAACCATGTCCATGTCCATGTCCATGTCCATGTCCATGTCCATATTGCCACTGTAACCACATCTAACACAACTTAATTTGAATATATTACCGTGCAATTCAATTATGTTCCTACTACCTGCCAATCTATGCAGGTTGTCTACATTTTGAGTTAGAACCCAGCTATCACCTTTTTTTCGCGATTCAATTTTTGAAATTGCCAGATGGGCAGGATTGGGTTGACATTTACTTATCAATTTTTGTCTATAAGAGTAGAACCCCCATACCAATGATGGGTTTTCAAGGAAAGATGAAAGGGATGCGAGTTTAGCAGGATCATGTGTTTTCCATAATCCATCACCCCCTCTAAATGTAGGAATTCCACTTTCTTGCGAAATACCAGCACCAGTAAGAAAAACAAACCTTTTTGATTTAACCAATATATCCCTTAATTGTGCCAAAGAATCCGCATTAATTGCCATTGTGCATCTATAAGCGCATTCCTGGCTCACATATTCTTTTTTTTTAGATAGGTGTTACCAGAGTATGCAGACAAAACATATGGCCTCAAGGTCTCATGATGCAAAGATCAGTTAGTACATTTGTTAGCAAACGGATTTTGCCACAAAAGCCTTTTTGTATCAATGAAATAAGAACGAGGCCAGATTGGTAATGGTTTGTAAAACACTAGTGCACCTTTGATGGAAAAAAAATCAGCGTCCATTTATCTATCGACAATAAATTGGAAGGTTTCGGCAAATCAAGTTTGGATTTTAATAAGGTTAACAAAAAATTGGTAGTCTAGATTTAAAATAAATCAAGTCAAATCGTACCAAGCATCTAACAGATTCGCGAACGTAAAATAAACTCGATAATAAAAAAATGCGTATTTGTAACACATCAATACTGTTGCTAAAACGGGTGTTTTCAATGCCACATGGCAAATGAATATTGCATGTTACAGGTGAAAGAATACAAACCTCAATTCTATGGATATGATATCGTTACTGTTTCATGTGAAACACCTTTGTGGGCTTTATCCTTAGCAAAACTCTTTTTTCGCCTGGCGCCCTTCCGGGATATTTGTCCTGGTTGATGTATTTTTTCGCCAACTTGTCTATGTGGCCCTCAGCGGCCTCGCCTGTGACCTGCT
>JBNJLU010000257.1:0-3675 GCA_050591185.1 Candidatus Nitrosocosmicus sp. | reverse complement strand
TGAGAACAGCTAGATAAAGGCAAGGTAGTAGATAGCTTTTGTGTTTTTATGATAACTGCCATGACAAATTGTTTAGCGCACTTGTGTTAATTGGTATAGTACTCATTCAGATTACAATTCACTAAATTCATATTTGTATTTACTCATTGATAATTTATCAGTTCGTTTGTTGTTATTGATCTTGCGCAATATTGACATCTTAATATTATGGATTTCTTATCAATTATCTCGATTTTAGATTTCAAACCCTCTTCTGTATTTGTAATGCATCTCAAGTTTGGACATTTAAAAAATCCTATAATGTTATCGGGCAGTTGTATCCTCCTTTTTTCACTCAATGTATAGTTCTTAATTATGTTTATTGTAGCATTTGGAGCTATTAATGCGAGTTTGTCTGTTTCCTTCTTTTCTAGGAATTTATTTTCAACTTTGATAATGTCTTTTTTTCCGTGTTTTATGCTTGGAACATTCAATGCAACTGTAATTACATTTCCTTCTTGCCCTGTAATATTCAGTATATTGAGAACAAGAAGTGCCCTTGGTGATTCGATATGGTCTATTACAGTGCCGTTTTTTATCCTTCTTACTAATAGCTGACTTGATTCGGACATCTGATTGTATTTATATAATTTATTCTAAATACTTTTTTTTGGCTCTATAATATTTTTTAGTCCCCTGCAATTTGCTTATTTTTTGTTAAAGATTTGTTTCATTTCTTCTACCCATTTATTCTTATTCTTATAAATTCTTTTTTTATTTCTTGGTTTGCATTTAGTTAGTAAATGTGCGCAGAGAATAGGGAAATATACTGATGCATCTCCATATACTACAACATTTCCTTTGTGCGATGTTTTGATTTTTCCCCAACTTTTACCCTCTTGTAATGTTGCTCCAGAAAGACCTCCGGTATCAGGTCTTGCATCAGTAAGTTGTACTATAAAATCACTTCCTCCCTCCTTTATTTTCAATATTTGATATAGCGCCGGGCCTGTTTGTTGGAAAAAATTTTTAGGAACTCCTCCACCTAATTCGATCCCGCCAGACTTTTCGCTTTTCCATAAAATTGCAGCAGATTCGGCTATATCTTGAATAACATTTAACGAAATTTTTTCATTTAGCATTAATGGTAACATGTTTAAACCAATTGACGAATCACTAAGAGCTGGGATGTAAACGGGTACATCTGATTTAAAGGCAGAAACCATGAACGATTTTTCTGGATATTTGGATTTTTCGGACGCAGCTTTTCCAATAAAATATGACAAATCCGCAGTAGATCCATTTTCTACATTTTTATTTATGTGGTAAATATCCTCAATGTTCTTTTGTATTATTGTATCTTGGGATTGAAGGGTGCCGTATTCTTTAATGTATACATCATAAATTCTGACTATTTGCTTTGAATATAGTATGTCGTCATCAACATCAAAATGACCCTGTCTTACTGGTAAATCGTATGCAAAATGCAAGTCATGATATGCGTTGGCACCTGTTGTAACAATCCAATCAATAAAACCCTTTTCTATCATTGTTGAAATCATTTTTCCAAAACCTATAGGAGTCATTGCTCCTGCAATTGTTAAACAAACCGTGGCATCTGTCTCAATCATTTTAATCATGATGTCGGCGGCTTCTGATAATCGTCTTGCATTATAACCTGTTTTTCCAAATAAATCTATCAGTTCTGACACTGTCATGTCTGCAAATACTTCTGGAGGATCTATTTTCTTTCCTGAAAAACTATGCCGGTTATTATTACTCAATTCATCTTACAAATTGAGTTGTTACATCTGTAATTTAACCTGTCTTAATTGATACCAGTAACTCGAATACATAATGTATTTAATAATAAAATTTTATATGTTTTTATGAACGCAGAAAAGAAAACAATGACAAATGTTGATACCGATTCCAATAATCTTCTGTCCAAGATTGTGCAGGACTATGATATTGATGTCTCTTCTGATTTTAAACAAATTCTTCAAAATATGAATGAATCGGGTGGATTCGAAGGACGACATTTGGCAAATGGTATTGTTATACTTCAAAATATGATGAGGGAAAAAAACTGCACAAAATTTCTATCTTTTGTAGGTGCATTAATCTCCACTGGAAATAGGGGCATTGTTCGTGATCTAATAAAAAACAAAATGTTTAATTGTGTTATAACAACATGTGGTGCTTTGGACCATGACATTGCTAGATCTTTTTCATATTATTATGAGGGGGATTTTGGCCTAGATGATAAAGTTCTTTTAGTTAAGGATATCCATAGGTTAGGAAATATTTTAGTACCGAATAAAAACTATGGACCATTAATTGAAAATAAACTTCAGCCTATATTGCAGGGCCTTTATGATAACTCCAAATCATCTAAAGAATTTTCACCATCAGAAATCATTAATTATATTGGCAGTAAATTAAATGATACATCGTTTTTATATTGGGCTTTTAAGAATGACATTCCTGTATTTGTTCCTGGAATTGTTGATGGTGCGGTTGGAAATCAAATATGGTTATTCAGTCAAAGCCATAAAGACTTTAAAATTGATATTTTAAAAGACCAAACTTTGTTGTCTGAATTGATATTTGATTCCAATATGACAGGTGCATTTATGCTAGGTGGTGGTATCTCCAAGCACCATACACTTTGGTGGAATCAGTATAGAGGAGGGCTTGATTATGCTGTTTATGTTACTACTTCTCCAGAGTGGGATGGAAGTTTAAGTGGTGCACTGGTTAAAGAAGCTATTTCTTGGGGAAAGGTTACTACCGAAGCAAAACAAATTACTATTCACGCAGATATTAGCACAATATTACCTTTTATCTATTACGGATTAATTTCAAAATAAAATGGGTGTGTCTTATATATGGGGTGAGCCAAAGCGTTTAACTGTATAAATGGCTAATTAATAGTTATTTTGTTTATACGAGCTAAATTTGAATCAACGGGTTGATCCATTGCATTAGTTGATACATTGGCTATTTTATCAACTACATCCATTCCTTCTGTCACTTTTCCAAAAACCGTGTATTGATTATCTAAAAATTTCGAATCTTTCAATACAATAAAAAATTGCGAACCTGCGCTATTTGGGTCCATAGTTCGGGCCATGGAGACTATTCCTCTTTCATGAGGGATATTGTTAAACTCTTGATTTATTGTATATCCTGGTCCCCCCGTTCCCCATGCTTCTTTGTTGCTGTCATTTTTTGTATTCGGATCGCCTGCTTGGATGACAAAACCTTTAACTAGTCTATGGAAAGATACTCCATCATAAAATCCCTTTTTAGCCAAATCCTGAAAATTTTTGACATGCTTGGGTGCTACATCTGGTAAAAATTGTATTTTAATTTGACCTTGTGATGTTTCAATATTTGCCGTATTGGTTGTATTATTTGTATTATTTGTGGTCATGTTGTTATTATCTAATCTTGTGTTGTTGTTGTTGATAATATTAGATTTGTTATTTACCGCTATTTCGGATATTTTCCCAACAGAGGCTGCTGATGCTGCTGATGCTGTTGGTTCTATGCCACTACTGTTGTTGGACCCTGTAAAGTTTGAGCTATTAATGATTTGATTATTGTTATCCGATGTAAAATCATTGTTTACTTTGTACAATAATACTCCAAAAAATAGTCCGGGATTGTTGTTCTCAAAACTCTTTGAAG
>JBNJLU010000256.1:0-3677 GCA_050591185.1 Candidatus Nitrosocosmicus sp. | reverse complement strand
CAACAAATTGATTTAATTTCCTTATTACTTCCAACATGGTCCAATATCTATTAGATCCAGATTTAATCTCATCAGTTTTTTCTTCAAAGTATTCTAATAACCCTTTAATATCGACAAATGATGTAAGTGGTGTCAATTTCTTAGTTTGGGTGTCTTCAAATACATATGTTCCTGCACCGCATGCAAAATGGATAGATAATTCATATTTTGGTTTTTTGCTAAATGCCTCTATAACATTGGTCAAAGGCATACATGATGGAACCGGAAACCAACCATCTTTTGATATTTCACCATTGGTTTGTTCTTCAATTCTCTCGATACAATCAGGAATAGTAATTCGGTATTTTTCTCTTTCCTTTTTGCCCATTCTACCAGTTAATGACACTGGTTGGAAGTTTACAGCATGAACAACATCCATATTCTTTTGTGCAAAGCGTATGATTCCACCTAATTCATGATCATTAATAGATTTAATAACCGTGGGTACAAATACGACAGTCATACCACATTTTCTTGCAGATTCCAAAGTAGATGGAACCTCCCAGTGGTTTTTAGGATTAGTTCTTGGGGTTACACCATCAAAAGACAAATAAAGGTTGCTTACACCAGCCATTCTAATTTGCCTCATGGTCTCCGGAGAGAGCGCTAACTTTATCCCATTAGTATTGAGTTGGACATGATCCACACCCTCCTCTTTCATAATTTTAATTAATGCAGTCAAGTCATCCCTTAGCATAGGTTCGCCACCTGTAATTTGAATTGAATTACCGGCAATTGGTCTCTCTGATTTTAAAGTCTTCATCATTGCACGAACTTGTTCATGGTTAGGTTCATATAGATAAGCACCCTCTAAACCCTTTTTTACATAAAAGAAACAATACCAGCATGTGAGATCACACCTATTAGTTACAATTATGTTTGCCAATCCAGAATGAGAAAGATGATTTGTGCATAGACCACAATTAGTAGGACAGGCACATTTGTCTACCATGACATTTGGAGATTGAGCTCCTTTTCCATCCATCCAATAAGTGCTAAACTTTTTATACATCTCGTAGGAACCAAAGTATAATTCTTCACATTCACCATGACTAGGACAGGTTTTTGTCATGAATACCTTACCCTCCCGCTCAAATACTTCAGCATCCAGAATCATATTACAATCTGGGCAAATGCTCTGAGTGTAGCGTATTGTGCGTTTAGAACCAACAGTTTTACTAGTTAAATTAGAAATATGTATTAGATCCATATATAGGCCTATTTTCTTTAATATTTTTCCTTTATAAACATGATCTGACAAATACTACGGTGTATAGTCAGTAAACAAAAAGGAAAGATAGATTTAATATCTTTGCTTAAATTATTCACATAAAAGAATGGAAATTAGCGACAAGGCAAAAAAATCGATGGAAAGCCTTGGATTAACAAATTATGAGATAAGGGTTTATACAGCATTATTATCTACAGGGGCAACTACTGCTGCAGAAATCAGCAAGAGATCGGGTGTGCCTTATTCAAAGATATATGATGTTTTAAACAGCTTATATGTGAGAGGATGGACTTATTCAGATAATTTAAGACCTCAGAATTTCTTTCCTAAATCCCCTTCTACTGCTGTAGAGGCAATGATGGTAGAAATGGAAAACAGCATTAGGAATAACAGAAATACCATAATAAATGAATTGATGCCCATATATGAGAAAACGGGATTAAAAGAAAAACCAGACATATGGGTAGTAAGTGGACTTTATAACATAGCAGCTAAAGTTACCGAAATTATTCAATCTACCAAAGAAGAGCTTTTAATTGCAATTCCAAAAATTCCAGATACGGTTATTAAATCCATCCAACCATTTCTGCGAGAACTCTTTGAAAAAGGTGTGAAAATAATTATTCTGGTATCTGAGGAAACCAGCACAGAAATAATAAAAACAATGTCAAGGGTTGCCGAAATAAGATTAAAAAATAGCATGTTTGGTGGGGGAGTAATAGGTGATTCAAAGCAAGTGTTAATTTTACTTGGTGAGGGCAAAAATGATAACAATGAAAATAACAGCTACGACATAATTGCAATATGGGCAGAGCATATAGGATTAGCAAGTTTTGCAAAAGATTATTTTAAATATTTATGGCAAGACGGAAAAAGGTTTGAAAAAACATAAATGAATAAAGTTTATTAGCAGAGAAGCATACAAACGGTCGGACAAACGATGAATTGAAATGCCCTGCTGATAAGATGAAGTAGATCTTGAGTAAGGAGTTTGTCCTTACATATTAATAAATACGCGTTATAAATGATAAATAAAAAAAGGATAATAACGACCATTCCGTTATGTTTGCCTGAATAAACAACATATCGACCTTATAATGGACATATATTACAGTTAACTTTTTCCTGCACATACCCAAAAAAATGAAGTATCATATTAGTTACCATATTAAAGAAGATTTACAATAACGATAAAAAAATTAAAGATCAAATAACGGTTATTCACATCATTACCATATTTGTGTCGAGTTAGATTAATAATGGTTTATCATGTAACCAATATTTTTTTTGGAAAGTTTTATGAAATTTATAATAGTATATTTAGATCATGGTTATTAAAAATTATAACGGATTCAAATATTTTTCCTGCCATATAAGCGATCTTCCTACGAATGTATATAGGGTATTATCTAAATACCTAAAAAAATCAAAAAAATAGACAGAGATAGGCATAGAAAAAACACCATCAACCATCTATAAATTTATTAGAATTTTATACTTTAATAAAATGGCGAGTTGAAAAATATTTAAAGGCAACAAAAACCACGTAAAATAGATAATAAAATTCTAAAAGGAATTTTAATTTACAACAAATATGAAGACAAATAGGTTAAAAGATTCAGAGAACAAAATAGCAATTACGCCTGAGGAACCAGACGATCTTTTTAATTTAAGAAGAGTGATAGAAATAGGTGACAACATAATTGCGGATACTACTAGGGTTATAAAACAAGAAAAAGAATTTTCTAGGCCAGATAAGGGAGAGAGAATCAAAGTAAAGATAAACTTAAGAATAGAAAAAATAAGCTTTGACAACACAATCGAGAGATTAAAAGTATCTGGAACAATAGTTACATCAAATAACGATAGTATTCCAAAGGGATTATACCATTCTATTGGAGTAAAAATCAACGATACAATAATTTTAGAAAAATCAAGATGGACTGAGGATTATTTAAATTTGATAACAGGTTCGGTGTCAGAATTTAAATACATTTTGGTTTCAATGGATTCAGAAGAAACATCTATTGCAAAACTAATTGGAACAAATTTAAAAATTATTCCAAATATATATTCCGGAAAAAGCGGAAAAAGATATTCGGCAAACCAAAAGAACGAAACCCATATTAAAAGTTATTTTGAAAACATCAAAAACTCTTTAGACGTTTATAAAGAAGAAATTGGGATAAAAATAATAATTTTTGGCCCTGGAGAGACAAAGAGAAAATTTCTCAATTACTTAAAAGAAAAAGAAGAATCATACAAAAACAAAGATCTTATGCTGACTGAGGGCATAGAAACCTCTGGCGAAGATGGATTTTTTGTATTTCTAAGATCAGATGCAATGAAAGAGATTCTTGCAAATAGTAAAATCGCCATGGTCTCAACAATACTGGACAATGTGATG